>JAPUKI010000281.1 GCA_027295745.1 Acidobacteriota bacterium | reverse complement strand
CCAATACTGCCCTGAGCGGCGTCCCCGGCATATTGCACTATGTGACCTCGAAGGGAGCCGCTATAGGATTCACTCGGACCCTGGCTCGGGAAATCGGTGGGGAGGGGATCACGGTCAATGCCATTACCCCTGGCCTTACCTCCACGGAAGGTGTCAAGCAGCATTATTCAGAAGAGATGCTGGAATCGCGAGTCACCGCTCGATCCATCCAGCGCATACAACAGCCCGATGATTTGGTGGGAGCCGTGATGTTTTTGGCCTCGGAGTCAGCCGGGTTCATCACCGGTCAGGTTCTGAACATCGACGGCGGCCAGATCATGCACTAACCTCAGTCGCGAAACTTCGAGACCATTCTTTAAGGAAAGGAGCAGGTAGTATGAGGAAATATGAATTTGACGGTGTCATTATAGGAGCTGGTCACAATGCCTTAGTCATGGCCGGATACTTGGCCAAATCCGGTTTGAAAGTGGCGGTGTTGGAGCGAACTGCTTTTGTGGGGGGAGGCGCCGGCACCTTTCCAAGTCCTTTCCACCCCGGCTTCGTGCACGAATACCACTCCCAGTTTCATCGTGCCATCCCCAGTCTTCCCTGGTACAAGGATCTGGACCTGGACAACTACGGACTCGAGTACATCTATCCCCCGGTGAACAACGGAATGCCTTTGAGTGACGGCCGGAACCTGATCGTTCATGCTGATCCGGAGATCACCAAGAAGTCCATCGCGAGGTTTTCCAAAAAGGATGCGGAGACTTATTTCAAGATTTACCATAAGTACGCGGATATGGGCCGCAAGATCTGGTTCGTCAGGGATTACTCTCCTCCCATCCACCCCGATGAGGAAGAGGAATTGCTGAAAAAAAGTCAGGTGGGCCGGGAGTTCCTGGAGCTCAACAAGAAAAGCGCTCACGAAATGGTTCACGAACTTTTCGAGAACGATGCTTTGCGGGCCTTCTATCTATTCCTCTTTTCGGTCAGAGGATACCTGCCCGTTCCCACCGTGAAAAACACTGGATTTTCCATCGTGGCGATGACCGTCATGGGAAACAAGGCCATGCTGCCCAGAGGGGGAGCACGTCAGCTGACCAATGCTTTGAGCTGGATGGTCGCCCGTCACAACGGCACCTTTTTCCCGGCCACGGAAGTGGCCGAGATTATCATCGAAAACGGTCGAGCTGCCGGCGTGGAAGCAGTGGATGGCCGCAAATTCATGGCCAAGAAGTTTGTCGTCAGCAGTGTCGATCCCACCCAAACCTTTCTGCGATTCATCAGCGAAAAACACCTGGACAGTGCGATCATCGAGGGGATCAAGAACTATAAGTACGGTATATCGGGTAAGAGCTTTGGTGTGCTTTTCGCCCTTCATGCGGCCACCCATGAGCCTCCCCACTACACTTCCGCGAAGTGGGATCCGATGATCAACCAGGCTTTCAACACCTGTGTCGGTTATGAGACACCCGAAGAGGTGGTCGGCCATCTCAGTGAAGTCATGGAAGGGACACCCACCGAGCACCTTGGAATCCAATGTGCGGTCCCTACACTGTTCGATCCGAGCCGCTCACCCAATGGAAAGCATGTTTTGCTGGCCTGGCAATTTGCACCCTACTCCATTAAAGATGGAGGCCCCGAGCAATGGGAGAAGATCAAGGATCAGTATCTCGAAAAGGTCTTGGCCCGCTGGGCGGAGTATGCTCCCAATTTAGACCCCAACGGGAAGAACATCATCTACAAGTTTTCCCAGACACCCCCTGACACTGAACGCCATTTGATCAATATGCGCGAAGGAGATTTCCACGTAGGGGCGCTCATTCCGGAACAGTTGGGCTATAACCGGCCCATTCCACAGCTCTCCGGCTATAAAGCTCCCATCGATAACCTCTATCTCACCGGGGCTGGAACCCATCCCGGGGGCAACATCACCGGAGCCCCTGGGTACAATGCCGCTCAAGTCGTGATTCGGGACCTGGGCATGGAGGTGTGGTGGAATCCACCCGACCCGAGAAAAGACTGGTCCGAGATGGATTGACCGGAGGCAGTGGCTTGAACGACATTTCCTCTTTGTTAGAGCCTCGCTCGGTGGCGGTAATCGGGGCCTCTTCCAATCCGCAGAAATCCGGTCACATTTTGCTCAAAAGTATCCTGGTCAATAACTACAAGGGCCAGGTCTACCCCATCAACCCAAACGCCAAAGAAATTCTCGGGTGCAAAGCCTACAAGACCATCCTCGAGGTACCGGGTGAAATCGACCTGGTCTTCTTTCTTCTGCCCGGCCAATTCCTCGAGGAACTTTTCAAAGATTGCCGGCAAAAGGGGGTGAAGGCCGCCGTTATCGTGGCGGCAGGCTTCAGCGAGACTGGAGAGGAAGGCGCTCAGGCCGAGGCCAGGCTCCGCCAGCTCATCCAAGAGTCGGGGATTCGGTGCATCGGACCGAACACCATCGGCTTTATCAACATGCAGGTAAGCCTGGTGGCCAGCTTCGTGCTCTTCACCAACTGGCAGGACGGCCCCATCGCCCTGGCCGCCCAGTCTGGCATTTTTGGGGGAGCAGTGGCCGACCAGCTGATGGCGCGCCGGGTTCAGCGCCTGGGAATTTGTAAAAGCATAGCCTTCGGAAACAAGATCGACCTGGATGAGACGGATTTTCTCGAATATGTCTGGAAGGATCCTGCCACCAAGGTCATCGCCCTTCATCTGGAGGGACTGAGTCGCGTCCGTTCCTTTTTGTCTCTGGCCAATAGGGTCAAGCGTGAAAAACCCATTATCGTCCTGAAACCCGGGCGCACCGACCTGGGTGCCCGGGCCTCCGCTTCCCATACCGGCTCCATGGCCGTGGACGATGAGCTGCTGGACCATGCCTTCCGCCAGTATGGCCTGGTCCGAGCAGAGGACCTGGAGGAGTTTCTCGAGTATATGAAGGCCTTTTCCTACCAACCTCTTCCCCAGGGCAACCGGGTGGGAATCGTGACCTTCAGCGGAGCCAACGGTGTGATGGCCTCAGATGAGCTGCGCCAGCACGGCTTCGAGCTGGCAAACCTGACAGATCCCACCTGGCAGCGTATGAAGAATTTTCTGCCGACCTGGCAGCCAGCGACACATCCTGTGGACCTGTGGGCAGCTCTCGGTGCCGGCAACAGACTGGTGCACGAGGAAGGTATTCTGTCTGTGCTGGACGATGAGAATACTGATGCGGTGGTGGTGATCTTACTGGCACTTTCCAACGCCGACTTCGATGGCATCGGTGAGATCTATCAGGAAGCCAAGCGGAAGCATCCTGAGAAGCCGCTCTTCACCATTATGCTGGGGGGCGAGGTGAAACAGAAGTGGCTCTCTGAGATAGAAGGATTGAACATGCCGGTTTTCAACACCACTCGCATGGCCATCAAATCACTCCAGGCCATGCTCTGGTACGCTAAGATCCGCGACCGGCTGCAGCCCGATCCCCGCTTGTCGGGCCCAACGACGCATTAAAATGCTTGATTCCCTTTCAGCCACCGCTTATACTCCCTGCCAGAAAAGCATATTCAGATCCAAGGGCAGGAGGTATATTATGGGAATATTGATTAAGAAAAAGGGCTGGATGGTCATCACGATCTTAGTGATCCCCGTGCTGGTGACATTTTTCGCCCTCGGACACGGCAACGAACATGGTCATGTCAGCGCTCAGATAGGGCAGGGTGAAGTCTCCATCGAGTTCCACCGACCTTTGGCAGGTGGCCGCGATGTTCTCGCCCTGATCCAGCCGGGAATTTACTGGATGATGGGCGCAGACGGAGCCACCATCTTGACCACGGAAGTCGATCTGATGTTCGGTGATACACGGGTGGCAAAAGGTGAGTACACTCTTTCGGCTCATTTTCACGACTCGGAGACCTGGTCGCTCGTTCTATCAAAGGACTCTGGTCGAAGGGGTTCGAAGCCACAAGAGATCATGGCTGAAGTTCCCGGGACCCTCAGCAAGCTCAACGCTCCCGTTGACCAGATGAGCATCGAGCTCACCGGTCAGGGGTCGAGTGGAACGCTTGTTCTCGAGTGGGGAAACAGCCGTTTAAGCGTCGACTTCGCCGCTGCTTGAAACGGCAGTTCGGCCCTTATAAGGAAGCTTCTACAGCAGCCAATACTCTCAGGGAGTCCTGTCTCTCGCAACATCTGTATGGATGATCCGTTTGGGGTGACAGTTCCCACATCTGCCGAATTAGGTAACTCACTAGGTGAGGAGTCCCTTCGTGAAGGAGAAGTTTGACACCATGGTTATGGAGCCCCCGGCCAAACCCAAGAAAAAAGAGGTCAGTGGCCAAAAACTGAGCCGAAAATGGGTGGGCCAGTCGATCAAGCGCTGCGAAGATCCTCGCCTCCTGACCGGTAGAGGGACCTTTGTGGATGACATCACCCTGCCCAACATGCATCACGCCGCGATCCTGCGGAGTCCGCGTGCCCATGCCAGAATTCTGTCCTACGACACCAGCGAGGCAACCCAATATCCAGGCGTGCTAA
>JAPUKI010000280.1 GCA_027295745.1 Acidobacteriota bacterium | reverse complement strand
CGAGGAAGAATAGACGGCCTCACAGCGCCTTTGCCTATCGGCCGCCGGCGCCGGAGGCCAAACTCCCCAGGTCTCCAGCACTCGGTTCTGTTCCGTGGAGTGGACTTCAAGTGGTCCCAGGTCTAACTTAGAGGGTGGATTTGTTCGTGGGGGCAGGTCACTCAATCGAAAAGTTTAAGAGCGAAGTACTCATTGGCGTCCAGATTGTCGTTGCGGTGGAACTCGAACACTGAACCATGAAACTCGTTGGTTCCCGATTTGGTCACGGCGCTGACCACGCCCCCGGCTCCTCCAAACTCAGCCGAGTAGTTGGTGGCCATCACCGAAAACTCACGCACAGACTCCACTCCCAGCATGTTTCCGGCCGCATTGGCGGGCGTGACTCCCATCTGGTCCTTGATGTTGGTTCCATCCATCAGGAAGCTGGTCAGCATCACGCGCGCTCCCGCGATGGAGAGCTGCGATCCCCCGCCGCCGGTGGAGCTGTAGGTCGACCGGTTGCGGCTGGTTGAGATGACGCCGGGCTGCAGAAAGGTCAGATAGGTGAAACTCCGCCCATTTAAAGGCCGGTCGCGAATCTGAGCCTGATCCACCAGGTCCGTCAGGTCGGCACGGGTCGTCTCCACCAGAGAGGCATCTCCGGTGACCATGACCTGTTTGGAGATCTCTCCCACGCTGAGGGTAAAGTGCACAATCGCTTCTCGACCGACGGTCAGCACAATGCCGCTTCTGACCGAGGTCTGAAAGTCTGGCAGGGAAGCGCCCAGTTCGTAAGTGCCCAGGGGAAGATTGGGCACGCGGTACCTTCCCTCATCTCCGGTCACGCCCTCCCGGGTAATTCCCGTGTCGAGATTGGTCACCGAGAGGGACACACCGGGTAGAACGGCTTGGGTCTCATCTGTGATCGTACCGGAAATCGTTCCCAGAGTCCGCTGTCCATGAAGGTCCGGCATGCTGGAAAAGCCGGCAAACAGGATCAGACCCAAAACCAAATAGGTGTAGGATCGGTTCATAACAAGCCTCCAGTTGGTTTGGCTTGATGATTCTGTCGGTCTTCTTATTCCTAGACAAAAACTCCCTCTAAACTATTTATTTCCCAGACTATCTCTCAAAGTTAATGTACGTGCAAGCGATTTTTTCGAGAAAAGCGAAACCGCTGAATGCACCGAAATGACCCATTTTCGTCAAGATCCAACTGATTCCCCTAAGAGAGAGCAGACCCAGCCTGCTCTTTGGTTCAGTTTCATACGCAATTCCTTTGCCAAACCGGTCGCACCCATTGCATTGTTCCGCAACCAAAACGAGGTACAATAAATAGATATACGGACACTCCTTGATCCAATCAATTGAATCAGTCATTCAAATTGTTGGGTTTTCTGGCATCAGATTTACTGCCCAGGACGAGTGAATCACGCAGCTTTCTGAAGACCTCTTCGGGCGAGACGTGGGCACTTTTTATTTCGACGTTAAATGGTTCCAGCGCATCAGAAACTGCGCTGCTGACCACGATCAACGGAGAACCGCCGCCTTCTCCTACTCCCCTTGCTCCCCAGGGTGTGGCCAGCGAGGGATTGTCCACATAAGCCACTTCAAATTTAGGGAAATCAAGGGCTGTTGGTGCGCAATAGTCCTTAAAGGAAGAGGTGAGGAGTTGTCCCGTTTCGTCGTAAATCAAGCGTTCATAGAGCGCAGCTCCCAGCTGATGCCCGATCGCTCCATGAATTTGCCCCTCCACGATGAGGGGATTGAGAAGTTCCCCGGCGTCATCCACACAGGCAAGCTTGAGAATCTTGACTCTTCCCGTTTCCACATCCACCTCCACGACCGCTGCCGTCACGGCATAGGAATAGGTGAAGGAGAAATTCCCCCGCTGATCATCCTTGGGGAGCTTGAAATCGGGGCGATAGACATAATGAGCAAAAAGGCCGGCCTCGACGTCTTCCGGAAGGTTGGCCAGATCCACCCAGGCAGTTCGAGCGATGTCTTGAAGCGAAATACTTTTATCCTTTGTCTCTTTCAGGTAGACGCGCCCGTCCTCCAGATCGAGCTGCTCTACATCCACATCGCCCAGCAAATGAGCGCCGATTTTCAGGACCTTGTCCCTCACCTTCCAGGCCGCACCCAGCACAGCTCCCGCTCCTACAATGGCAAAGCGGCTGGCATAGGTTCCTGAATGTGGAGTGTAAGGATTCACAGCCGAGTCAAAACCCGGCACTGCGTAAACATCATCAGGATGCACACCCAGGAGGTCGGCCACAATCTGGGAAACAACGGTTTCATGACCCTGGCCTTGCGGAGAAGATCCCACAGCAGCCGAGATTTCACCGCTAGGTGCAATCTTCACCCAGGCTGCCTCGCTATCGCCAGAAGCTTTGGCCTCAGGATTCATCAATCTCTGGATACTGGAATTGACAGGACAGGCATCCATTCCGAGGGCAATCCCGATACCGAGATACTTCCCCGACTCACGGCCCTTGGCCTGATCCTTCCTCACCTTCTGGTAGTCGATCATCTCCAGAGCCTTCTTCAGCGCCCCCGGGTAATCCCCTCCATCCAGGATGCAGCCCGTCGGTGTTTCATAGGGCATTTGATTGGGCTGAACAAAATTTTTGTGACGAATTTCTACAGGATCCATCTTCAGTCTACGTGCCGCCATATCCAGAAGTCGTTCCACTAAGAAGCACTGCTGCATTTTCCCATAGGATCTGTTGGGCCCCACTGGACATTTATTGGTAGCAATGCAATAGAGATCCATGCTGAGGTTTTCAAAGGTATAACCGACAGTAGCGTGGCGAATAAAGTTGATGGCACCAATCGGTTCCCTCCTCATGTAGGCCCCTTCGTCATGGACCGCTCGTGCCCTCAGTCCCAAAACCGTTCCATCTTTCCGCACTGCCAGCTCGGCATCGTAGAACACCTCATTCCCATGCAGGCTAGCCGACATATGCTCGGTTCGAGTCTCCACCCACTTCACCGCTCTTCCGGCCTTCCTGGCAAGCAGGGCAAGCAGGATCACATAAGGGTAACTGTCATTCTTGACTCCGAATCCACCTCCAATGTCAGGAGTGATATAGCGGATCTTCTCTCCAGGAAAACGCAGGGCCTGAGTGACGAAGCGATGATTGAACATAGGCCGCTGGCTATTGCTCCAGATCGTAAAGCTCTCTTGTTTGTCATTGTAGTCTGCAACAACCACCGAAGTCTCCAATGGTGCAGAAGTGAAACGGTGAAAATACAGGCGATCCTTGACCACCAGATCCGCTTCACGAAAGGCACCTTCCAGGTCTCCATACTCATACTTTCCCTGCCAAACCACATTGGAGGGAACATTCTCATGCACCAGTGGAGACTCCGATTCCATGGCCTTTTCAGGATCAACCACAGGATCGAGAGGCTCATAGTCGACCTCCACCAAATCCAAAACGTCCTCGGCCAAGTATTTATCTTCGGTGACCACGGCCGCCACAACCTCACCTGCGTACCTGACTTTCCCAACGGCCATGCAGTAGTCTTCAATTTCGCTATAGGGAGCCCGTAAATTATTCGGAACTGGACTGGTTAATTCGGCGACCTCATCACCTGTCAGGGTGCACACCACACCCGGCCTCTCCAGGACCTTGCTCAAATCAATCCTACCAATACGCGCGTGAGCGTAAGGACTGCGCACAAGTCCGGCATAAAGCAACCCGGGCAAGTCGAGATCATCCGTAAACTGTCCCTTACCCCTAAGCAGTCGGAGATCTTCCTTGCGCTTAACCCTTTTCCCAATCCATTTTTTCTTAGGAAAAGTAAGTTTCTCCATAATGCATTCGGCCCGTCTGTTCTCTCTGAACTCTAACTTCCTGGATCTTTGGTTTCCACCTTCTCGGGTACCTTCCCAATGGAATCTACTATGCCCTGATAGCCTGTGCACCGACAAATATTGCCAGAAATGCCTCTTCGGATTTCAAATTCGGTGGGCTGGGGAATCTTGGAAAGAAGGTAAAAAGCAGAGAGCACCATTCCCGGTGTGCAGTAGCCACACTGCAAACCATGGTTTTCCCAAAAGGCTTCCTGAATCGGATGCAGTTTTTCATCTTGGGCCAAACCCTCAATGGTCAATATCTCCTGACCATCCGCTGCCACCGCAAGCCAGGTACAGGATTTCATGCTGCGCCCATTCATGATGACGGTACAGGCCCCACAGTTGCTGGTGTCACAGCCGACATGGGTTCCCGTCAACTTCAAGACCTCTCGCAAGAAATCCACCAGCAACATTCGCGGCTCGACTTCATGCTGGCAGTGCTCACCGTTCACCTTCAGAGCAACTGTCTTTTTAGAAATGGGCAGTTTTCACCTCCTCCCCGCGCGCCCTTCTCGAAGCAATCTCAAAGGCTCTCTTCAAGAGCACACCCACCAGATGACGCTTGTAGTCAATCGCTCCTCGGATATCCGCAAAGGGATCGGCTTCCGCAGAAGCTTCGACCGCCGCAGCCTTAACCAGGTCATCTTCAACCTGCTTACCCCGCAGCAATGCCTCTGCCTTTCTTGCACGAATAGCTGTCAGACCCACGGCTCCCAGCCCGATAGCGATATCCTGACAGGTACCATCCTTCTTCAAACTGACCTGCACTCCGACGCTCGCCACCGCAAAGTCCCCGGCCCGGCGCTCAAACTTCACATATGCCCCTCCACTGCCTTCCTGGGGAACCGGCACCAGCACCTCAGTCAGCACTTCATCAGCAGCCAGATCCGCCGAATAAGCATCTACAATCAGCTCATCGACCTTAAGCGTGCGCTTTCCCTTGGAACTCAGAGTGTTTACCCGGGCGTCCAATGCGAAGAGAACAGCAAGCATGTCTCCGGCTGGATCAGCGTGAGCCACACTCCCCCCAATGGTTCCCATGTTGCGAATCTGCACATCGCCAATAACACTGACCGCATCGTGCATGATCGAGAGCTTCGACTGGACCAGCCTGGACTCTTCGATCTCGGCGTGACTCGTCAAGGCTCCAAAAGAGATCATTCCATCCTGCTCCTGGATCGTCGAGAGCCCCTGAATCTTGCCCAGGTAAATCAGGTATTTCGGACTCGCCAACCTCAACTTCATGAGCGGAATGAGGCTCTGCCCGCCAGCCAACACCTTGGCTTCCTCTCCGTACTGGGACAACAGCTCAATAGCGCCCTCTAAAGTTTCAGGACTAAAATATTCAAACGCTTCAGGATACATGGGTTGTGATCTCTTGAGTTCAGGGTCTTACGCGACTCCATACAATACGCAATTCAGCCATCGAGTCAAGCCTTTCGTTTGAGGTAACGGGAAATTTGGAAAAAGCAGATGGATCAGGATGACAGCTCTCGTGCAATTAATCCGTGGAACTTTTCCACTTGCTCTGGGGGTTGCGGTCTCGTCATGTAGCTGATCAGGACAAATAAGCCCACGTTGACAAAGAACGCGGTGGCAAGCCCAGGCAATATGCTGGCTGGAACCGGGTTGGGAAGGATGTTGAGTTCCCAAACTAAGGTCAGGACAATGCCTATAGCAGGACTGACAATGGCCGCGGGAGTCGAGGCGCGAGACCAGGTGACTGCACCCAGCAAAGGAGGGAGAAGCTGGACTGTGATTCCCCCCCCCAAAATAGCCAAAGGAGTAATTAACACAGGGTTCAGTAAGGCCAGCAAAATACCCAGAGCTGCCATGACAACCATGATCAGCCGGTTGAGTCGGATCTCTTGAGACTGATCCATCTTCGGCCAAAGCACAGCTTGAATAAAATCTCGGGTAACCGTCGCCGCCAGAGTATGCATATAGGTATCCGTCGTCGATATGATGGCGGCCAGAATGGCTATCAGGAAAAGGGCCGCAAGAAAAACCGGCATCACCTTGAAGGCGAGCAGAGAAGAGACAAAATCCGGATTTGCCACATCGGGGAGAACTAATCGGCTGTAAGTGCCGATAAGAAATGCGCCCATGATGTGTGAGATGTACCAGAGCACAAGCATCAACACACTAATCTTTCCAAAGTACGATTTGCTGCGGGCCGAGTAGATGCGGATCCACGCTGATGGTGATAACACGATGGTACCGATACTGAGTCCAATGAAGATGCCAAAAATACGGGATGGGGTGAACACGCCCACTGTGCCCGGAATGGTTATGAAACTCTCCTTCAAGTCACCCAATCCTTCCAATACGTTGTTGAATCCTCCCGCTGCAGCGAGGATCGTCACACCGAAGGAAAAGAGCAAGAATAGGATTAATAGCCCGTTAAAAAGATCGAGCCAGGCAATGCCGCGGAGACCCGACGACGCCACATGGACCATCACGATCACGGTAATGATAAAGACTCCCAGTTCAAAGGAAATGGTATTGCCAGAGAGAACATTGAGCAAGACTCCGCCCGCCAGCAGCTGTGCCACAATATAGGCAATGTTGAAAAGTATACTGGCGACGACCGTGTAGACTCGAAGCGTATCGCTTTGGTAATACTTTCCCAAGAGATCGCCGGGTGTGGTGAAGTTATATTCTTTTCCCACGATCCAGATCCGGGGACCCAAATACCATAGGAGAGCCAGTGCTACGGTGTGGCCCGCTAGCACCGTGACAACAAAAGGAACTCCCACCGAGTAAACCATGCCCGGAATGCCGGCCATCCCCACTCCACTCAGGACGGAGGCGTACATGGTAAATGTGACTACCACCCATCCCAGATTCCGGGAAGCCACCACGTAGTCGCTCACCTCGTGGGACAGTCGTCGCTTGGCTGCGTAGGTAATGAGAACAAAAATCACGGAGTACCCAACCAGAGTTGCGATGATCAGTCGATAGTTGGTCAGGACAATGTCAGTGATCTCAGGAGGGAGCAAATTCATGGGCTGATTCTCAAGTGAGCTCGGTCATCGTGCCTTCCACAGAATTGTAAGTAACGCAGATAAATTTGACAAGGAATCGAATGGACCTCTTTTTCCCACGATGCAATTGCTTCGAAAAAGGGAATTCCTACTTTCACTTTACATCGCAAAGATTGAGGAGTTATATTATGCGCAAATCAAGTCCAAGCAAGGAGATGCACCTTTTTCACAAGCGGAGGTTCATGACCTGAGTCAGTATCGAATCACCAGTGCTTTCTTGGCCAGCTTATTGCTCTTTCTCCTTCAGCTGCCGAACGCTGTCGGGCAACTGGCTCCAGAAGTAGCCAGAGTTGGTTACGCCGATACGATCTTTGTGAACGGAAAGATCGTGAGCATGGACGATGCCTCCACTTCGACAGATGTGGGGAATGTCTACCAGGCCATTGCGGTCAAGGGGGACTAAATCATGAAATTGGGGAACGCCGCGGAAGTCAGGGCCATGGCGGGACCCGACACCAAGGTTTTCGACCTGAGGGGACGCACCCTACTCCCCGCCATTGTTGAACCCCACAGCCATATTTTCGGCTCCATCACCCAATATCTGGACCGATTCGGCTTCAAGTACCCTCCCCATGGGATCATCGTGAGCCGGACGGCTGATCGAGATCTGGAGAAAACTCAGGCCATAATGTGAGAGGCGATCTTAGAAGCAGTCCAGAAGGTGAGTCCGGGTGATTGGGTCGTCCTCAACATGCGCGGTCATGCTGAAGCACCTGCCGATGTCGGTTTTTGGGGGACGCAGCGGCGTCTAACGAATCTGAGAACCCTTGACCTGTGGGCGCCGGAGAACCCGGTTCTGGTCAACCCGGGGCTCAGAGGCAACATCAATTCCAAGGCACTGGAGATCATGAATAAATTCCTACCCGGATATTCTGCATCCATTCAAGAGACCATGCACGGGGACGTCATCGGTGAGGACATCCCTTCCATCGGGTGGGTGGGAACCCGGGAAAGGGACGTGATCAGTTGGGAACTCTTCCTCGAAAAGCTGCCTCCAAACACTATGGCGGAGATTTTCAAACTGATCTCACAGGACTACGCCGCCACAGGAGTGGGCACCTTTTCCAGCCACCTTTATTTTCCCAAAATGATGACCGGGTATGCGACCCTGGCCGGTCTTGGCCAGATGCCGATTCGTTTTGATGTCCACTACTCGATCCACCGGATGCCCACCGATCCTCAGCAGACTCGTCAAATTTACCGGCGCACGGGTGTCTTGCAGGGCCTTGGAGACGACTACTTGTGGATTGACGGGGTGGCCTCGGAACGCTGGGATTCTTACTACCCGGAATCCTGTACGGGACCCGATACCACAGCTCCAGCGCATATCAAGGCTCGGGAGACCTGTCCCCAGCCAGGAGATCTTCATTGGGATACCCTGGAAAATGCCATGAAGGCCGGGTGGCGACTGGCGGGTGTGCACATTTGCGGCAGCGAAAGTGCCCGCGCGTTTATGCGCATGATCGATCGTGCTCGGGCAGTCACCGGCTGGACCATCCAGGAAGTCCATGACATGCACATGACAGGCGAGCATTGTGATGTGATCGGAAAGCAGCCGGATTTGATGGAGGATCTGAAGAAATACGGGATCATTCTCAGCTGCGGTCCCGACATCATCGCCAGAGAAGCTCCCAAGTGGATTGAAGACTACGGTCCCCAAATGAATGACTTTTTCCTCCCCTTTAACACCTGGATTCATGAGGGCGTCCAGCTGGTCGGGCAGCACTGGGGAACGGGTGCACGGGGGGAGCCGGGGACCCTCCGGTACAGGCCTCCATTTTACGTCACCTGGCAGGCCATAACGCGCAAGTTCGACGGCAAGATCTGGCAACCGGGAGAGCGTATCGATCGGGTACACGCCTTGAAAATGTACACACGCTGGAGCGCTGAGTATGTTCGAAAGCCGGATAAACTCGGTTCGCTGGAAGTGGGTAAATTCGCCGATTTGTTGGTCATCGATCGAGACTACTTCACGATTCCGATAGATGACATCTTGAAGATCCGCCCTCTGATGACCATGGTAGGGGGCAAAACAATCGTGCTTCAGGAATCACTGGCCAGGGACTTCGCAGTAGAACCGGTGGGACCAGCCTATAACTTCAAAGATGAAGATGTGGAGCACATCGGTCTGCCCCTCTCGGAGATTGCGAGAAAGTTCAGTGCCAACTGAACAGGGGAGTGTTAGAACGAGAACAGGTTACTGACCCCTATTCTTTTCGAGTTTTGAGCCGCTGCCAAAAGAGATCTCCTGGTCGCCGGTCGGCTTATTCGCTTCCCGGGCGACGCGCCTGCAATTCCTCGAACGTGCTGATTTCCGCGCCGATCGGCTTCAGGTTGTGTTCATTGGAAAAGTCGGTTCGTAGAAAAACGATCTTGCCCCCCATCATGGTCAGCAAAGGTCGCATTTCTGAAATCTCCTCCTCGGGCATGGTCATGAAATCGCGATCCAGAATGACCAGATCGGCGAACTTTCCCGTCTCAATCGAACCGAGTTGATCCCCCTTGAGAATGTAATTGGCCCCGTTTTGGGTGGCGACCCTGAGAGCGGTCTGCCGGTCCAAACGCTCGTCCGCACCCCAGACCACACCGTCCTTATCCTTCCGCGTGATCACGATCTCCATACCTTCCCACCAACCGGGGCCCCCCTCGACCTCCATGGAGACATTGATCCCCAAATCGATCATGCTTTTGAACGGAGCCGCATAGGTGTGCAGAATTTCCGGTCCGAAGGCCACCAGCGGCGACCTTGCTCCTCGAGTCACGTCTGAGGCGACTGCGTTGCGGGGACTGCAGCTGAACATCAGTTCAAGTTTTGCCGCCCGCGGAAGGTCCTGGGGATTGACCAGGTTGCAGTGATCAAAGGCCCATCCCTTCACCGCTCCCGGTCTCGACTCCTCAATGCGCTCCCACGCGGAAATCATCATGCTAACGGATCGCTCCCCGGAGACGTGAGCATTGGCCGGTCGCGAACCGACCTCGGCCAGTCTGTGGTACCACTCCACGAAGTAGTTGCCCTTGAGCCCGGCTCCCCGGGTGCCTCCGCTGTACTCGATGTCCAGGTCGCACTGGCCCCGCGGAAACCACTGGGCGGCGACTCGATTCATGTCCGATGAGTTCTCGGCCTGAAGTGCCCCAGCGACCAGTGCGTCATTGTTTCTGGGCAGAGAAATACACATTCTGACGCCTCCACCGTCGGTAGCGCGCGCGCTCATGGATGAGATAAAGACGGTGTCGGTACCGCCGCCCAGCGGATAGTCGCTCAAGTCCGCACCTGGATGAAACGCCGCCATGGCTCCATAGGCATACCGAAGCGGCATCTCATCCCGCTCATCCAGCCACTGGTAGGCCTGCACTGTAGACGTATTCAGAGCCCCCGAAAGCGTCGTGACACCCAAGGACGAATAGTTTTCGATAAGAATCTTCCTGTAGTAGGGGGCCACGTCTTCCTGCTTGGGGCCCAGCCCAAACTCCTGATCCTCCCAAAGAATGCGGCTGGCCGGAGGTTCCAAAATACCAGACGGCTGGCCGGATTCATCGATCCAGTAGCGCCCATACGTTTCCAGGAAAAGTCCGTACTTCGCCCACAGCTTCTCAATAGCCACCCCGTTGACCAGATTGATGTTCTGCTGGGTCATCCCGGTCCGAACCACGATCGGGTTGTTGGGAGCGGCCTTGTCCAATTCCTTGGCAGTCAGCTGGTCAAAAATGATCT
This sequence comes from Acidobacteriota bacterium, assembly GCA_027295745.1. Lineage (GTDB taxonomy): Bacteria > Acidobacteriota > UBA6911 > RPQK01 > JADFOI01 > JADFOI01. The sequence goes on along the minus strand of JAPUKI010000280.1, from coordinate 10,099 downwards.
CAGCCTGACTTGCCGTCCAATTGGGGGCGAAAAAGATCCACTCCCCCGGCTCAAACTGGAAGGCTTCAATAACGTCCCGGATCTGCTGGAGGACCTCGTCCTTGCCCTTCATCCCTCTCACGTTCAGAGGAAATCGCCGGGTCTTTCTAGCACCCAGCTCACGGGCATAGGCACCGACAGATTCCAAATGAACGTGGGTATTGATAAACCCGGGGATGACCATCTTCCCCTTCAGATCAATCTTGAGCGCGTTCGGCCCGGCCAGCCGGAGCACTTCATCGTCGGTCCCCACAGCCACAATCCGGTTGCCGCGAACCGCCACGGCCTCGGCCGTGCTGAAGTTCGAATCCACGGTCAGAACCTTCCCGTTGTAGAGAACCGTGTCCGCAGTCTGCTGGGCTAAGCCCAGGGAGACACTTACAATGACTGAAATAATCGTGATCCAGACATGACGCTTTTGCATGGTCATACCTCCCTGGCTGGTTACTTGTTTTTGTTGCCGTGCCCGTCAAAAAGGGCATCGGTTCTCTGCCGAAGTCTACACAATCCAAACCGGCTCTACAACAGCCCGAATTTCCTCCTCAATGAGCTATTCGAAATGGATTTCGTGGAGTCCTTCCCCAAGGGTTGGGGACCCTTCTCTTTCTGTTAAGTGAGTATTTTGCCCCACTTACTGAGAACTCTTTCTTTGGTCTGGGGGCTGGGCTCCACCACCTCTGGAAAGTCTCCTCGAAGAGTCCGCTCGAAGGGCCTGCAAGCGTTGATGATGGCTCGTGACATCCGAAGCTCATTGAGCCCTGCCCCGGGTTCTTTTTGAACCATGGGGTCCAGATTCATTCCCCAGGAGTTTCGAATGAACTCGATGTCCAGGGCCGGGTCAGTCCGTGAACAGATGGCCCACAGGACCTCATCTTTGTTGGTCGGGTCGATGTCGTCATCCACCACAACCACATATTTCCCTCCGAAGGCCCCTTCCGGGAGTTGAGAGGCAAGAAAACCTGTCTGCTCCGCATGGCCCTTATAGGCCGGTTTCATAGAGACCACTGTCAGGGCCCGCGAATAACCTGGCTCGTGACACCACACTCCTCGAACTCCTCTCAGACCTGCTGCTTGTAGAGCATTCCAGAGCATGGCCGCTCGAAAGGGGCATCGATAGTAGGAATAATCATAAGGAGGGCGTCCGGAAGCTGTTCCCAGAACAATCGGATTCTCTCTGAAGTAGACTGCCTCCACCTGGATCACCGGGCTAGGCATCTCTCCTCCCGCGTAATAACCCACGAACTCTCCATAGGGACCTTCCTTCTTCCGCTCCTGTGTGATATGTCCCTCCACCACGATCTCACTGTCCGCCGGAATCGGCAAACCCGTCACCGGACCCATGACCACTGGAAAACGACGCTCCAGCAGGCTACCCAGATAATCGTACTCACAGATCTCCGCGGGTACTTCCATACCTGCCACCAGCCCGATCACCGGATGGTGACCCAGGGAAATGGCTACTGGGCATGCCTCTCCTTTAGCCCAGTATTTTTCTGCATGCAGAAGGCCGTGGTGGGAAACGTTCATATGAATTCCCAGGCGCCGCTGGTCATGAACCATCAGCCGGTATGTGCCAACATTTACCCAACCTGAGTCTGGATCCCGTGTAATAACGGCGTCGAGTGTGCCCAGGTATCGACCCCCGTCCTGCTCATGCCACTTCATAGCCGGGAATTGCGTCATATCCACTTCCGACCCTTCACAGCGGTTTTCCAGAAAGGGGGCGGTTGAAAGAGCGTGAGGTGGAAAACGATCCAAGCTTGTCTGGGCACCTGACAGCCTTCGGCGCAATGTTTGGACCAATTGCTGATCATCCAAGTCGGGGGAGAAACTCAAGGTCAATGCCACTCTGGTGGAGTCCAGCATGGAGCCGGTCAAAACGCGGTAACCGGGTGGATAGCCCTCGATTTCGTCAAACAGAAGCGTCCATTTATGGGCTTTAGCGTTGAGGTCGGTTAGGGCACCCACCTCCAGATTCCAGGAGGCACCCTGCACTTCTCTGAGCTTGCCCATTTGCCGGACTTGCTCCAACCAACTTCGCAAGTCCTGCAATGGGGATTCCTCGGCTACCGGTTGGGCTGGCTTCATTGTTCTTAGTGCCTCGTTTCATGTATACGGTAAAGTTTGTGGCAAGCGCGACGGCCTTGAGTTCGCGAAGCGAGGCACATACGGAAACATACGGTAGGCATTTCCTCCCGAGTTGTCAACAGGCCTGGCCAAGCAATTCACAGGAAATCGCCGCCACCACAGACCATTTCTTGACCCCCCTTTATTGACTGAATTAGAATCGCCCTGTTGACGAAACCCGCTGGAGCATCTCGGAACAATCCACCCGCCCACCGGCCAGGCCCGAAAGATCTCAGGCACTTTGTTCGGGAACTCATTCGTGTGATGCCTGGAGACATCAAGGCGTGGATCGAGAGACAGTTCCACGCTTCGGCTGCACAGCTCTGGGGGAGTTATTCGCCCGTCAGAATCAGTATCCCGCCTTCTTTTTCCGGCGTCTCAAGAACAGCCGCCTGCCTTTGGTGATGAACTTGACCGCCACCTACGAGCGACTGGCCTTGGCTCTGGGGACCACAACCGAGGATAAGGTCCGTACTTACGGGGAACGCCTGGCAAAAGGAATTCCACACCTGGAGATCGCATCCGAGGAGGCTCCGGTCAAGCAGATCCTATGGCAGGGCAAGGATGCTGATCTCGGCAAACTCCCCAGGTCTCCAGCACTCGGTTCTGTTCCGTGGAGTGGACTTCAAGTGGTCCCAGGTCTAACTTAGAGGGTGGATTCGTTCGTGGGGGCAGGTCATGGTGACGGACATTCTCCCAGCCAAAGAACATCCGCCTTCCGAAAAGAACTCGAAGTCGGTTGAGGGAGCTGGATTTCATTGAGGAATGAGCCAAGAACAGGGAGGACTCTAATGGGAAGGTTAAGTATTACGCTGGCTTGCGGAGACTATGATCGGGTAGCTCCGCTCAAGGACGGCCGTATTCGACCCGAAGGGGTGGACTTGAATTTTATCCCCTTGGGACCCGAGGAAATTTTCTTTCGCATGGCGAGATATCAGGAGTTCGATGCTTCGGAGATGTCACTGGCCTCCTACATCACCGGCAGAGCACAAGGGCGGGAGGATTTCGTCGCCATCCCGATTTTTCCTTCTCGAATGTTTCGTCACTCCGCTATCTTTGTCAATAGCGAGGCGGGCATTGAAAAACCAGAGGATTTGGCGGGTCGCCGTGTGGGAGTTGGCGAATATCAGATGACCGCCATTGTCTGGGTGAAAGGAATTCTTTCAGACCACTATGGAGTTCACGCTCGTGACATACACTGGCATACCGGAGGCCAGGAACAGCCTGGTCGTGAGGAACGGATACCTCTTAAGCTTCCTTCGGAGATCCGTTTGGAGAAGATCCCAAGGGACGAGACCCTGAGCCGTATGTTGGAAAAGGGGGAACTGGATGCGGTCATTGCAGCTAGGATACCATCACCTTTCTTGCGGGGCTCCCCCCAGGTAAAACGTCTTTTCGAAAATCCCATTGAAGCTGAGAAGGATTATTTCACAGACACGGGCATCTTCCCGATCATGCACACGGTCGCCATCCGAAGAGAGCTTTATGATAGGCATCCGTGGCTTGCAGTCAGCTTGTATAAGGCTTTTAATGAGGCGCAGAAGCTTTCCTTAGCAGGTATTTATGGCACCCCGGCTGTGTCCTATCAACTTGCCTGGCTCCACCAGTACCTGGAACAGGAACGAGCCTTCTTGGGTCCTGATAGCTGGGCCAACGGAGCCGAACACAACCAAAAGACGGTGGAAACTCTGTGCCGCTATCTCGTTGAGCAGGGAATGATCAACGAGGCACCTTCCTTTGGGACGCTCTTTGCTCCAAACACTCTCAGCCTGGCAAAGATCTGACACAACCTGCGGATCTTTCCCATCAGCGTGATCAGGTGTCCAGCATCAGTTCATCTACAACATTCCTAACCGAAAAAATCTGCCGGTGGTCAAAGTGAAAACTCTTGTGCTGATAATCCCCCTTGGGTAATCGGTCATACGGGGATTGGTAATATTCTTTGTTGTCTGCAATGTGGCTCAGCGCCTCGGCCAGGCATTCGACATCTTCCCGGGTGTTGCAACTCTTGTCGAGCATGCCCTCCATCATGATCGTACGGTCCTGAAAAAGATAGCGAAGAAGGTCCGGGTGTTGAAAGCATACATGAGCCGGAAGCGGAGGAGATCGACCTGAAACAGGGATATTAGGATAGAGGAGTTTGCTTTTCGAGCCGAGATCCACTAGCCTCAAAACAGCAAACTCCTCTATCCTACGGATCTGGTGGAGATCAAGGACATCCCCATTTTGAGGACCATGCCCCATGGAAAGTTTGTCTACGTCAATCCCAACCAGGATCCTGAACAGAGAGGCAAATATCTTCGCTACCCTACCAGGACTCCCAATATCAAGTGAGATTCGAATCCCCTTATTCCTGTGGATCAAATCGACTTTAGATTGCTGATTGGGGCACTGGCTGTCTTGCTGGCGGGAGCCACCAAAGGCATTACTGGCATTGGCCTGCCGGTGGTGGCCACACCTATTCTAGCTGTGCTTTACGATCTTCCGACTGCTATTGCCGTCGCGATCCTCCCCACCGCACTCTCCGACATGCCCATTCTCTATACCTACCGCAGCGAGTGGCGTCAGGCTCTCCGCTTCATCCCCATGATTGTGGCAGGAATGGCCGGCATCCTGATCGGCACTCAAATTCTTCTTCGTGTCAACCAGGAACTGTTAAAGGCGGCGCTGGGATTGGGTGTACTGCTCTTTGTGGTCATTTCCTGGTTTAATCTCCTACCCCGTCTGAGTGATCGCTTTGCCACCCGATGGGGAGCCGTGGTCGGTTTGTTGGCCGGCATTCTGCAGGGAGCGACAGGAACCTCAGCTCCCGTGATTACGGTCTTTTTTTACCAGCTGCACCTACCCAGGGCAGCCTTTCTGTTCTTGATTAACATCTTTTTTGTGATGTTGGACACTATCCAAGTGGGTTCGCTGATCTGGGTCGGAGTCTATACACCGAAGCTATTGCTTTTGGCCTTTGCCGCTGCAGCTCTGGTAGGTCCCATGGTCTTTCTGACCCTTCGACTTCAAAAAAGGATCAACGAACCACTGTTCCGTCGAATTGTGCTGCTGGTTCTGGCTCTCAGCGGGCTGGTACTTTTATCCCGTATCGGTTCCTAGCCAAGGAGCCTGCCCGGATGGTCAGAAGGTGAGGATCTACCTTTAGCAGCGGATGGCTACCGTCTGCATATGGGGCATCTCTTCCACCGCGTAGCGGAGTCCCTCGCAGCCGATTCCACTCCGGTCAAGTCTCTTGACTTCAGGAGGGATAGAACACTACGATCCTATCCTAGTGGAGAGTTATACAGTGGATTTCTCACCACGAAAATTCAAGGTCAAAGCACTCTCTGAATGCCACACCCAGACCAGGAGCGGATGCCGCCTTGTCGGTACCGTCCTGACAGTTCTGGTGACTATCTTCAGTACTCTAACGGCCCAGCTGGAAGAATTAAAAGACAGGAAATCGGTGGTGGCCATCTTTACGGACTCCAAGATTACTATCGACGGCGAGTTGAACGAGCCAGCCTGGCAAACAGCCCAGACCGCCACAGACTTCGTCCAGCGAGCACCCGCTGAAGGACAACCGGCCAGCCATCCGAGCGTGGTAAGAGTGCTGTATGATTACGAGTATCTCTATATAGGAGCATACCTCCTATGACAGCAGACCAGACCTCATCGTAGTCCATGACATCACCCGGGACTTTGGAGCAGGACGGCAGGACTCCTTCGGAGTCGTCCTGGATACCTTCCGGGATCGTCGCAACGGATACAATTTCTCCGTTTCACCACTCGGTTCCAAGAGAGATTTGCAGTTTTTCAATGAAGGTCGGGACGCGAATCGTAACTGGAATGCGGTTTGACATGTCGAAACCCGGATCCGGGAAGATGGTTGGACGGCGGAATAGGCGATCCCTTTTAAGTCGCTGCGATTCAGCCGCGATGAGGAACAGGTCTGGGGAATCCAGTTTTATCGATCGATCCGTCGTATCAACGAGTCCGCTTCGTGGATGCCCATTCCCTCCCGTTATAGAAATTATAGTCAGCGGATCTCTTATGCAGGAGATCTACATGGTGTGCGAGAGGTTAGACCAGGAAAGAATCTGAAGATCAAGCCCTATGTTCTTGGGGGTGTCAACCACTTTGCCAGTCGAGCTGAAGAGACAAGCGTAGATCTAGATGGGGGGTGGTGGACGTGAAGTATGGTCTGACCTCCGGCTTGACTCTGGACCTAACGGTGAATACGGATTTCTCTCAGGTTGAGGCAGACACCCAGCAGGTTAATCTAACGCGATTTGCTCTATTCTTTCCAGAAAAACGAGACTTCTTTCTGGAAAACACGGGGAACTTTCGGTTCGAGGCCGCCGGCAACAACCAGGCCTTACTGTTCCACAGCCGTCGCATTGGTCTGGCGCGCGGATTGCCGGTTCCCCTATTGGGAGGAGCCCGATTGACCGGCCGAGCCGGCCCATACTACCTGGGATTGATGAACATTCAGACTCGCTCGGACAGGGACATCCCGGCCAATAATTTTTCGATTGTTCGAGTGCGGCGCAATATCCTGGGCAACTCGGATATCGGAGCCATCTTTCTCAACCGCCAGTCGCGCCTGCCTGAGGACTACAACCGTTCCTATGGAGCGGACGTGAATTTTTTGTTCTTCGATCAACGGCTTTCAGCCAGTGCCATGTTGGCCAGGACTCAGACACCTGGCCGAGAAGGCCGCGACTGGCTCAAAAGCGCCGAGGCCCAGTGAGATGACGGTCTCATCCGCTTTAGCGGGTATTTCCTCGAAATCCAGACCAACTTCAACCCGGAAGTCGGATTCGTGAGACGACCTGGCAGGAAGATTTCGCACAATGAGTTCGGACTTCGCTTCTTTCAAGGCGCCGATTCGTACCTGAGCCGCTACATTCGAGAGGTCTCTCCTCATCTTGTCTCAGAACAGGTGATCCTTCCCGGGAGCATTACCGATAGCAAGCTGCTTCGTCCCCAGTTCCGTGTGGATTTCCAAGATGGGAGCTTTTTTCAGGTTCAGTACATTCAAAATTTCGAGCGCGTGAGCAATCCCTTTGACATCAGCGATTTCACCGTCACTAGCGGTGATTATCACTTCAATGAATTTTCGGTCCAATATTCCTCCAATAACAGCGCCTCCTTGGCAGCGAACATCCGCTATCGGAGCGGAGATTTCTACAACGGTGCCAAGCGGACTGTTGATCTAGGAGCGACCTTCCGACCCAATTTCCGGCTCACCATAAGTATGAGCTACCAGCTGAATGATATCGAGTTCCCGCAAGGGTCGTTGGCACTTTACCTAGTCGGCCTGACCATGAGATACGCCTTCAACCCCAGGGCCTTTGTAAACGTCTTCCTTCAGTACAATAATGACACCAATCGGATCAGTTCAAACATCCGTTTCCGCCTGATCCATCGCCCCTTGAGCGATCTATTCGTGGTCTACAATGAAGTGCAAGACCGCTCGCTTGACCTAAACGATCGGGAACTCTCTCTCGAATATACTTATCTGTTGGATTTCTAACCCTTTTCTTTCTCCATGAACGAGAACACCATCACTCATCTTCCCTTTTAAAATTGCAGTAAATGAGTGTATTTGAAAATAACGGCACGGGTCATGTCCGTGGCGCCCCCGCTGAAACGCTCTTCTGTAAAAACCAGGGTGATGTCGCTCAAGGGGCGGTGAATCAAATTGAAGCGCGCGTTGGTCAGGATCTTCCCACTGTCCGTGTTGTACTGAATGAAAAGATCGGCGAACATGCGAGGGCTAAAGGAATAATGCAGTCGAAAAGCATAGAGGTCGGCCCGGAAACTCCCCGCTTCCACGTCCACAAAGTTATATTTATAGTCCACTTTGGCTGAGAGACGAGGCTTGACCAAAAGGGTTCCGGACAGGGAGACACTGGTCCGATTCCCGCCGAAAAACCCTGCCTTCTCCAGGTTGAACGAACCCGACAGAAGCTGGCTGCGATCGGAGGTGTACTGGGTCTTGAATTCGTTGAAATGGTAGTCGCCCGCTGGGATCGTAATATCCTCCCGTAACTGAAAGGGAACCCTGAGCCGCTCAAACTGTGGGTTATGGCTCACCTCAAAGGTGCTGCGATCGGCAAAAGTGATCGAGAGTGCATGGTGAGAATCTTTTGTTAAGGTGATGTTGTTGCGATCCGTATAGTACTTGGTATTCGAGTGAGGATGAAATTCCCGGATAAAACCGCCCGCCGGGCGTGGTCTGAGATCGAAGTGGTATTGGTACACCCGGACGCCGCGGCGAGGAGCCAGTCCGACTTCCGGATTGAAGTTTTCACCGATCTCCGTAAAGAGTCCTCTCACCTGCAGAAACCCGTCACTCCATTGGCCGGAGATCTTGGATACGAAATCTTCCCCTTCGTCCCCGGGAGTCTGTGTCCTGGCCAGGTAGGAGTTCAGGGTGAGATTTTGGAAAAATTGGAAGTTCGCGTCGACTCCATAGGAGCGATTGTAGTCGCCCGGGTCCCCCCCTTCGCGGTCAACGAAAATGGCTCCAACGTCGGAATTCCCAAGAACATCATAGCGCAAGCGCATCACTGTGAAGTTGTTGGAGGGCGCTTCATCGGATTCCTCCTGCTGGATGTTCAACAAACCCAGGCCAAAGTGGCCGACTCGCCCCGATAGTCTGGCCCCGCCCAGTAAGGGGAGCGGCTGGCCCGACGATGAGAGACCGATGTGGCGACTGAAGAAAAGCTGGGTCTCTTCGGTGCGACGAGGTCCCCGTTCTCCAGGAATCTCACCGAATTGAAAGAGATTGGCATTTTCGAGGAAGAAATCCCGTTTCTCCGGGAAAAATAAGTTGAAACGCGTCAGATTGATTTGAGCCGTATCGACTTCGACTTGTGAGAAATCCGTATTATATGTCCCATCCAGTGTGAGCCCAGAGGTGAGACTGTACTTCACATCCAGTCCCCCTTCGGGCGAAAAGTCGTTGGATGTTCCGCTGCCCATGTCCACCTGTGTCAGATTTGCAGTAAGAAAAGGCTTCAGTTGGAGGTTGCGGCCGGGCCTGATCTCTCGGTCAAACAGCAAATCTCCAATCACAGAAACGTGGTGACTGTTGAATTGACGGGGCACGAGACTCCAGTACAGATCCTCATTTTTGCGCCGGATCCGCCGCTTGAAGTTAATCCCCATGGTTTGCTGTTCTTGGGCTTCAAAGCGAAGGGTCGTAAAGGGAATGACAATCTCGCAACTCCAACCGTCCTCGTGGACCCTGGATGCGGTGTACCAGATGCCATCCCAGGAAGGATTGAGGTAACGTCCGTCGCTCAGCGCCTGGGTGTCCTGTTTGGCACCTCCCGGATTGGTGAAGAAGGAAACGCTGGCACGATCGTTATTAAAGGCATCGATGATGACTCCAAAGATATCGCTCTCATGTGTATCGAAGTCGCGCTGAAGATCATTGGTCAGGATCTGATCGGGAGCTGAGTCGTAGAGGTAGACTCCGATGTATAGCATTTCGTCATCAAACATAACACGCACTTCCGTACGTTCAGTGGGAGGGTCACCCTCACGCGGTTCCACTTGAACGAAATCCCAGACGGGCTCGGCCACAGCCCAGGCAGGCTCGTCCAATTGGCCATCTATGGTAATGGGGGTCTCTCGCCAATGGGCTAAAACTGCCTTCTGTGGGGAAGCGATAAGGGCCGATTCAGCAATCAGCAGGACCCACAAGGGCAAAATCCATATCAGCTTGGTGCTCACTTTCCTAAATACGGTGATGTTTGTTGCGGGCGCTGCGCCGCAACCCTTTGGGCGGAGGGGGGTTGTGGTCGATCTCTTCGTCGCTCGTCGTCGACGATGTCGCGACATCGCCTCCTTCTCGCTCCTTGACCTCGCCTCACAAGCCCCCTCCGCAAATACCACCGTATTTATGGAAGGGAGCACTTAGGAAGACCATATCCTT
>JAPUKI010000028.1 GCA_027295745.1 Acidobacteriota bacterium | reverse complement strand
GGAACCCCGAGGGCGGCAGTGATATTCCCGTCACTGCCTCCACCACTTTCCCCTTCATCTAAATCGAACCCCAGTTCCGTGGCAATTCCCTGCGCCGACTCGAACAGTTCTTCAGAGCGGGGTGTTTTGACCATAGGAGGGCGGTCGATGCCTCCTTCGACTTCAAGGCGAATCCCGGGCAGATCCGGTTTGAGATTGCGAATACCGCCATCCACACGCTGTCCCTCCTCTAGGGTTCGAAATCGTGTGTCCACAGTAGCCTCAGCGTAGTCGGCGATAACATTCAGGGCACGACCTCCTCGGACTCGGGTGACCGTCACGGTTGTCCCTTCAGCAAGCGCCGATAGAGACTGAATGTTGAGAATCTGCTTTGCCAGTTCCTCCACCGCATTGATTCCCTTCTCGGGCTCCAGGCCGGAATGGGCCGATTTCCCATGAATCTTGACAAGGTAGGTCCCGACACCCTTGCGAGACGTTTTTAATTCGCCCCCCGGAAGCGGCGGCTCAGTGATCAGCACCAGGTCGCTCTCTCGGGCAAACTCCTCGATGAGGTCCCGGCTGTGAGTACTGGTGAGTTCTTCGTCAGTCGTATAGAGAAAACGCACCTTCCTGCGCGGACGGATCCAACCTCGCGCCAGGTACTCCTGAACCTTCAGAGTGGCGGCAACACCGGCCTTCATATCGAAAATGCCAGGCCCGTAAACGCGACCGTTCTCAACGCGAAAGGGATTTCGGGCCAGGCTACCCACCTCCCACACGGTATCAATGTGAGAGAGGACCAGAATGCGTCCATTTTCTTCCTCTCCCCATTCCGCCCATATGAGGTCACCGACCTCCTTTCGAGGGACAACTTGAGGGGTCAAACCTTGGGCAGGCAGGTGCTCTAAAATGAAGGCACCCACCTGATCTACCCGATCCTTGCGGCGACTTGGACTTTCACGTTCTACCAGGCTGCGCAGCAGTTCGATGATCTGATCTGTTTCGCCTTGGATTTTCTCGATCAAAGTCTGCTCAGACACCTTGCTCCCAATGATATTTGACCTCAGCAATGAACTCGGTCTCGCCTGTGAGAAGAATCTCGCCTCCGGGAGTCCACTCCACTTGCTGAGATCCTTTGGGGCTTTGGACGTGTACCGGAGACTGGGCTTGTCCGGAGCGGATGGCAGCCACTGCTGCGCCACACGAACCGGTGCCCGAGCAATGGGTTTCTCCCACACCACGCTCCCAGAGTTTGATATTCAAATGGTGAGAGTCCTTGACCAGGACGAAACTGACATTGGTCCTTTCCGGGAAGGAGGGGTGACACTCCAGCCCACTGCCGATCCTCTCTAACTCCACTCCTTTGGGGAACTCCTCCACAAAAACAACACACTGAGGGTTGCCCACCCACAGTGCCGTGATAGAGACCGTACCACCTGGAACCTCCAGGGAATAATCAACCACCTGTGCCAACTCTGAGGGAGCCTTAAAGGGAATGGCAGCGGGTTCAAAGGCGGGCTCTCCCATCCGAGATCTGTATTTCCAAAACCCTTCTGCCTTTTCCAGCAAAGTGTACTTCTTCACTCCCGAGCCGGTCTGAACGGTGACTTCCGGTTGGCTCACCCGGTCGTGACGGTGCAAAAAAGCACATCCACAGCGGAAACCGTTACCCGACATCGCTGCTTCAGTTCCATCCCGATTGAAGATCTTCAGATGGAACTGAGCGGAGGAGCTCTCTGTCACGACCACGCAGCCATCGGCTCCCACGCCAAAGTTGCGATCACAGATGGCCTGGGCAAGATTCGAGTAGTGGTCCGGTTGAACTTCACTGGAGGAGACGATCAGGAAGTCATTCCCACAGCTGTGGTATTTCTCAGCCAGAATCATGCTCATGGAGATCACAGGACAGCTATAACTTCCGGCCCTTTCCCAGCAAGGCACCGAGAACTTCCTGAGAGATTTCTTCCAGTGACTTGCCGGTGACATCAATGACCGGCCAGCCTGGGTTGCTGCTGTAAAGGGAGTGGGCGTACTCTAATTCTTTGTTAATGCGATCCATCTCCGCGTAAGTTTTATCCTTCATATCCCCCCGCTGAAGCCGCGCGCGACGCATCTCCGCAAGCCGCTTGGGATCAATCGTAAGACCTACGATTTTCTTCTGGTCGACTTCAAAAAGCAGGGCGGGTAATTTCTTTCCGCGAACGATGGCAATACTTGCCACCTTCCACCCTTCCTGAGCCAGAAAGAGTCCCAGCGGTGTCTTGGAGGTTCGGCTCACCCCCAAAAGGACGATGTCGGCCGTACTCAGGTCCTTCAGGGCGCGCTTGTCATCGTGACGGATGGCATAGTCTATCGCATCCATTCGCGACAGATACTCCTCATCCACTCGATGCAGCAGACCAGGTTGGGCAACCGGCGCCTTATGAAAAAGAGAACCCAGCGTATCCATCAGCGGGCCCAGCAAATCAACGGATTGGGCACCCTGTTCTGAAGCCAGACGCTCCATATAATCGCGCAGCTCCTTGGAAGCAAAGGTATGTAAAACCAGGATATTCTCGTTGGAAATGCGCTCGAGTATTGACTTGATCTGGTCCTGCTCGCGGACGTTGGCATGGCGGGTGACGAAGATATCCTCCCCAAACTGTACCATGGCGGCCTTCAGCATTCGGTTAGCCGTCTCGCCCGTACCATCACTGATAATGAGAACGTGATAGTTGGTCATTTCTCGGTTCCAGCCCTTAAGGATACCTGACCTAGCCGGTATTATGCATAAGTTTTCTACTGCAGTGCCGCAATCATCCAGCGTGCGTTGCGCACCGACTGCGTTGTGCTTCCTTAGCCCGGACTATGCATAAATTCTCTACTGCAGCTCCGAAATCACTCGCCCTGCCAGCGTTGCACTCGGTCGGCCTCCTCAACGTACTCAAGAGTACGTTTGTGGGGGCCTCCGTCGTGCGCCTTGTCAGGCCGGCGCTTTCGCCGCTTCGTGACGAGAACCTATGCATAATCTGGGCTTTAGGCTCTTCGGCGTACTGCATGAGTACA
>JAPUKI010000279.1 GCA_027295745.1 Acidobacteriota bacterium | reverse complement strand
TTGAGAAATGTGGGCGAAGTCAGTAGGACTGTCCAAAAAACGAGCAACCGGTGGACTCGACCAATATGAGCAGCCAGTGGACAACTTGAATTTCGCCGAATCTCTTTAAACTCCTTTAAGTGCTTCATTCCCAGTTTTCTTGGCTTCTCTCAAGCGTCGTCGTCGTCGTCGCAGCGCTGCGCGGTAGCGGCTTTTCTCCTCCTCCGTCTCTGCAATCAGGGGTGGAATCTTTGCGGGTCTGCCATCCTTATCCAGGGCAACAAAGGTTAAAAAGGCAGTGCTGGTTTTCATGCGTTTACCGCTGAGCGGATCTTCTGAGAAGACTTGAACCTCTACTTCCATCGAGGTTGTAAAAGCTCTTGTCACAGACGCCTCCAGCAGTACCAGCTGCCCAACCTTGATAGGATGCAAAAAACGAACAGAATCGACCGAGACAGTGACAACAGGCATCCTACTGTGCCGAAAAGTAGCAATTGCCCCAGCCATATCCATCAGGTGCATGACCTTCCCGCCCAGGATGTTCCCATGAGTATTAGCGTCATTGGGAAGGACCTGTTCAGTCATGGTCGTTCGTGATTGCGAAACCGGCTTACCTTTCATCCATCCCGCTCCGTCACTTCGTCAATCTTCATTTTTGTCATCTCATAAACGAGAACGGCCTCTTTTCGGATAGCTTTGCGAATCTTGATTATCCAGTCAAGTGATGGCCTGAAATCGCTGATCCAGAAGCTTTTGAGGTCTTGTGACAAGTCCGGCGAAGCAGTAGTCTTATCTCCCAGGATGATGGTCACGATTAGAAGTCCGAGGTCGTTCTCGCTGATTTGGAGAACCAGTTGATGAAGTTACTCTCTGTCAATGTCTCCCTTCCTAAAGAGATCTCCTTCAAGGGAAAGACGGTTCGAACAGGCATTTTCAAAGAGCCCGTGGAGGGACGGGTAGGGGTTAAGACGCTCAATCTCGAGGGCGACGGACAGGCTGACCTGCTGGGGCACGGCGGACCCTTCAGAGCAGTGTACGTTTATTCTTTCGATCATTATGCCTATTGGGAGGGTGAGCTGGGGAGGTCAGATTTCACCTTTGGCCAATTTGGCGAAAACCTCACGGTTGAGGGGATGCTGGATGAAGACGTTCATGTTGGCGATATTTTCAGAATCGGTACGGTGCTTTTCCAGGTCACTCAACCCCGAGTCCCCTGTTACAAGCTGGCCATCAAAATGGGAATTGAGGGGTTCTATAGTCAGATTCTGGCCAGTGGGCGGCTGGGCTTCTATTTTCGGGTGCTCCAAGAGGGTGAGGTGGGCGCCGGAGACGTGATCGAAAGAACCCAGGTTGACCCGATCGGCATGCCGATTCTTGAGGTCAACAAACTCATGTATTTCGACAAGGACAATCTTGATGGTGCCAGAAATTCTCTCCGCGTTGAAGCTCTTTCCCCAGGTTGGCGAACCACCTTTGAAGGGCGTTTGGCCAAGGCTGAGCTCTCCACGGGCATCCAGGAGAAACTCAGAACATTCGTTGTGGATCGTAAGGTAGCGGAGAGTGACACAATCACCTCATTTTATCTCCTGCCGGAAGACGGTAAGCCTTTAGCACGTTTCTTGCCGGGCCAGTTTTTGCCCTTGAAACTGGACATAGCGGGACAGTACAAACCCGTATTGCGGACTTATTCACTGTCGGACAGCCCCAACAGAGATTACTATCGGCTGACCATCAAGAGAGAACCCGCTCCGCCTGACCGGCCAGATCTGTACCCGGGGGTGTCTTCCAATTACTTTCATGATGAGGTAGAGCCCGGCTCGAAACTGTTAGCAAAGTCCCCCAGAGGAAAATTCTTCCTTGACGCCCAGGCTGAAACCCCGGTGGTGTTACTCAGTGCAGGTGTTGGGCTGACACCTTTGATCAGTATGTTGAACGCAATAGTGGAGGTGGGTACGAACCGACCCCTTTGGTTTATTCATGGCAGCCGAAACGGACGCGAGCACGTAATGGGAGCCCATGTGCGTCAGGTTGCGGAGAAGAACAGCAACGTCCGGATTCACATTCGGTACAGTAGACCTTCCTCAGAGGACACAGTGGGACGTGACTATGATGAGGCTGGATATGTGGATATCGACCTGGTGAAACGTCTTGTGCCCAGCCAGGATGTTGATTTCTATCTGTGTGGTCCCACTCCTTTCATGAAATCTCTGTTTGAGGGGTTACTTGCCTGGGGGGTCTCCGAGACGCGGATTCACTATGAGTTTTTCGGTCCCGCTTCTGCCCTCAAGGAGAGGGCAAAGGTTGCATCAGCAAAGCGAGTAGCTGAAGTCGCTGAGTGCTGCCAGGAAATCGAGGTTTCCTTTTCCAAGTCGAGTGTCAAGGCAAATTGGAACCCCTCTTTTGAAAGCATACTTGACTTAGCTGAGGCCAATGGATTGAGTCCTGATTACAGCTGCAGGTCGGGTATTTGTCATACCTGTATTTGTGAGCTCGAGGAAGGTGAGGTGGAGTACGTTCTAGAGCCACTGGAGTTGCCCGATGAGGGATCGGTACTGATCTGTTGCTCCAAGCCCAAGACCAATGTGGTGGTCGGAATATGAAGTCGGCTCTGGCCTGCGGGGCAGAGGCCCGCAGGCTAAAGCCTGCGGCTCTGTTGGGAGCTAACGAGGATCAGTCGGAGCCGTGGGCTTTAGCCCACGGGCCCAAGCTCATTGGACAAAGATCGGATTGGACAGGATCCAGGGCTTGTCTCGAAGCAGGCGTGGAGGATCTAACAAGTAGACTTCCACGCGGTAGACTCCAGGCTCATCAGCCCGCAGCGAAAAGCGAGTTCCCTCAAATTCCTGAAATGTGTCCCCTGACCGTTTGAGGAAGAACCGTACGGGAACTGGAGATTGAAGGACAAGCTCGGATCCTCTAGCCACCTGCGCACCCATGGGGCGAAATTGATCTCCCTCCCGGGCGTGAAACGAGAAACCCGTGGGATCTGCGATTTTTTCAAAGGATATGTAGCTCGATCCCGCCTTCAAGGCTTCCAGAATGGCTTCCCCAGAGATCTCCCTTTCGGGAGGCAACAAAACGTGGTTTGTCACAAACTCGAAACTGCTCAGATAGGGGTCTAGCATGAGGGAAAAGATCTTTTGCCCCGAGGTTGTCTGCAGCACAATTCCGATATTCTGGTGGGCATCGTTTCCAGCCGTGCCGGTGACTTTCCTGATTAAGAGGAACCGGTCCCACTGGAGCAGACGATCAGGGTTCATTTCCCAAAGCTGAAAAAAGAAGAGATGAGAGTACAGGACCCGATGGTAAAGAAAGTTTACCCAATTATAAGGTGTATTCTTCGACAAAGCATTCTCGTGCATGTTGTAAACTTCAAATCCGTTGAAGCGGACGGGGAGCGACTCCAAGTCGGAACCTGTATAGATGTTGAGATCTGAGTCTCGAGTAGTCAGAACTGTGCCTTCCTGGCCCACGTTTTCCTCGGAACCGTAAATGAGAACCAAATCAGGATCTTTGATCTGCTGAAAGAGAGAGGGTTCTCTGACGTGTTCGGTCAGGAAAAGATAATGGTATCCAGCCTCCTTGGCGGCCTGGATAATCTCGGGATAGGTGCCTAGACTGTGGCCTCCAGCAGCACTGTGAACGTGGATCGTTCCTCTTAAGTCGAGAAAGGGTGTCGCTGGGACCTGTTGGGGAGTCAGGCTGGTGAGATAACGAGACAGGCGATGGCTTTGATAGAGATTGTAGAGGAAAGGAAGCTGAAGGAGAATCAGGATACCAAGGAGGTACCGCAGGATCTTGATCAAGATTGAACATTATATAGAAGAGTTTGGGGACAGTCCCAAGAATTCCCCCGAATTCGGGGACTGTCCCCAAACTCTCTAGCACATGCCAGGCTGCCAGTTTTGCCTTGCCACTCACCGGGAAGCAAGCTAATATGGCGAAAAAGAGAGGGACAGCCGATTCTGAACCGAGTTTCTCAACCTATTCCAGGAGTGTTGCCTCGGAATTTGGGAGAGGATCAAGGCTTTCTTTAAGGTTGGAACAAAGGAGGTGCTGTAATGAAGGTGAGCCTAAGCAAACTATTTTCTTCGAGACTCTCGAGATCCACAGCACTCCTGGCGTTTCTTTCGCTCTCGCTTTGGTCTTGTGGGTCTGAAACTGTCAGCGCCCCGGCCGAGCCATTCGAGCTTCTGGAGGCGACCATAGAGGATATTCATAATGCCTACCAATCGGGACAGCTCACAGCTCGCCAGCTGGTCCAACTCTATCTGGATCGGATTGAGGCCTATGACAGAAATGGACCACTCATTAATTCCATCATCAATGTGAATCCCCAAGCACTCGAAGAGGCCGAGAAACTGGATGCCGCATTCCAGTCCTCCGGTTTGGTGGGCCCACTTCACGGAATTCCAGTCATCCTCAAAGATCAGATTGACGCCGCAGGCGTGCAGACCACCATGGGCTCTGTGATCTTCAGGGATTACATTCCGGACTCAGACGCCTTTGCCATCGCAAAGCTCAAGGCAGCTGGTGCAATCGTTTTGGCCAAAGCCACTCTGGGTGAGTTGGGAGGCGGTGATACCCATGGTTCCCTCTTTGGGACAACACGAAACCCCTATGCCCTGGATAGAACTGTAGGCGGTTCTTCCGGTGGGCCGGGTGGAGCTATTGCAGCGAACTTCGCTACAGTTGCGGTGGGGCAGGAGGGCTTTGCTTCGATTCGCAGGCCATCCACCTTTAACTCTCTGGTGGGGATGAGACCATCGGCTGGCCTTGTCAGTCGAAGCGGGGTGTGGAACGGATGGCCAACCCTAAACGGTTCCATGGGGCCCATGGCGCGCACGGTAAGAGATGCAGCCACGGTTTTGGAAATCTTGGTCGGGTATGATCCGGAAGATCCCATTACGGCCCGCGGGTATGGCAAAATTCCGGAGAGCTACACGGCTTTTCTGGATGAGGATGGCTTAAGGGGAGCGCGGATTGGTGTCTTACGGGAGTCGTTTGGTTCTAATGCGGAGCCTGGGTCAGAAGACTTCCTAAAAGTCAAAGAGGTATTCGACCAGGCCGTGGAAGATTTGAAAGCTGCGGGAGCCGAGCTGGTTGACCCGGTCGTTATTCCCGACCTGAAAGAGTTGCTGGGGAGAAGATCTGGGGCTCCCTCTGGGGGGCCCGAGGGTCTTGATCCCTTCCAGGTCTACTTCGCCAGGAGCTCCAATCCCCCCTTCAAGTCTCGTGAGGAAGCCGTCCAGTCGCCCGACTTCGAAAAGATGTTTCCGTCTGCACAAAGGCGCCTGGCGGGAGGCACACCAGATCCGGAGGCTCAAGCAAGAGCTGAATCAAGAAACTACCAATCTCTGGTG
>JAPUKI010000278.1 GCA_027295745.1 Acidobacteriota bacterium | reverse complement strand
TTTTCTCGAGGTCACGGCAGGCCCTCGACAGCCGGGACATCCATCGTCACAAAACGAGATCGTCCGGGCTGCCAGTATCGAACCTCCTGGTTGGGATCCTGATTGGGATTGATGTAGACGAACTCTCCACCGATCATGGTTCTCAGAATCGGTATGTCCTTGATCTCCATGGAAGGCACCGTCAAGATGTCCCTTCCCAGAACGATCAGATCGGCTAGTTTACCCGGCTCGATGGAGCCCTTGATATCCTCCTGAAAGGTGGAGTAAGCCGGGGTCAGGGTGGTTGCCCGGATGGCCTCTTCCACCGTAATACTCTCCTCGGGCACAATCGGTTTTCCGGATCGGCGCACCCGATTGACAGCCTCGAAAATGTGAAACATGGGTCCCACCGGCTGCTGGTCTGAACTGATCATGAGCTGAACACCCCGGTCCAGGTAGGTCCTCAAGGGCAGAGGGCCATAGGCTGGTCGATCCGGGTCCAACAAGGTTTCCTCTGCATCATCCGCATAATTGTAGAGCGATCCCGGCTGGGGGTCGACCATAATCCCGCGCCGGACCAGAATCTCCAGGTTCTCTTCCGTGGGGTGGCGAGCGTGGGTGATCAGGTGGCGCTGGGGACCGTCGGGGTAGTCCTGGTAGGCTTCGTCAAGCGCTTCCAAAGCCACGTCGAAGGCTTCTCCTCCTCGTCCCACATGGATCATCATCTGCCAACCCGCCCGGTGGATGGCTCGAACCACCGTCTTGACATCATCATGAGACAGTTTGTACTTCCCACTGCTGGAATTGACCACGATCTTGAGCTGGCGCAAGACCAGAAAATCGTTCCCGAAGCCAGGTGAGTAGGGAAACTGGTCCAAATACTTCAAACATTCCTCGACCGGGTTCGTCAGGAGCGGAATACGGGGCATGCAGTTGACTCGCACCGGGAGCTTCCCTTGGGCAGCAAGCTGTTGATAGGCGCGAATGAAGGGGATATTGTCGTTGCCGCTGGAAACCATCGAGTTGGGATCCCCGACAGTGGTAATTCCGTATTTGATTATCTGCTCAGAGGCCCGCAAAATATTCTCCGCCTGCACCTGGGCTGGATAGAGTTGAAGATTGCGACGAATCAGCGCCTGACCTGCCCACCCTAAAAACACCCCGGTCGGTTCCCCGGTCCCTGGGTCTTTGACAATCTCTCCAAAAAGGCCCATTTCGTAAGGCTGGGGTGTGCCCCGTGTGATCCCGAGATCTCGCAGTAACTTGGTGTTCACGACCGCGCTGCTACCCGAGCCCAAAGAAAGGAGTATGGGACGATCCCGGGAAACCTTGTCCAGATCAAAGCGATTGGGAAAGCGGTTCTCTTCCAGCCGGGAGGGAGAGGGTCCAAAGTCAAACCATAAGAGCTCCTCGGGACCCAGAGTCTCCATTTTCTCACGCAGCAGGTCCAGGACCTCCTCAATGCTGCTTGCATTGCCTAACCTGGCTTGGATGGGATCCGTTTTCTTGCCCCAGTTCAGCGTCACATGTCCATGACCATCGTTAAAACCCGGCAGTACCGTTTTCCCGTCAAGGTCAATGACCTCTGTCTCTCGCCCTGCCAGTCCTTGAATTTCCGAGTCGCTGCCCACCGCCACAAATTTTCCATCGCGGATAGCAACCGCCTCAGCAATGCTGAAGTCGGCATCCACCGTGACGATCTTGCCATTCACCAGGATGGTCTGGGGAGACAGAGAATCCGGTACCGAACCCCCACAGGCCATAGCCAAAACGGTTAGGGCTACTCCCGAGAGAAAAGATTGAATCGAATGATGGTTCATCAATTACCTCAACAGAAACATGCTCTGCCTGGCCGGGCAGGCCATGCAGTTGGTGCGGTTTCAGTTTGAATACAGGTTGTGTTTATGCTGGCTCCGGCATGGTTTGATGTCAAGAAAAATGTCAGCACTCTCTTCTGTACCCTTCAATCACGGCCCTTTGATCACGGAGGAATCGATCATCTGGCTCACCACTTCCCTCATCAGCTTTTTTCTCTCCTGGTAAGCGGGAAAGGGCCCAGAGAGATGAGAGTTCTTGGGATAGGGAAACTTTTCTGCCAAAGAGGAATAGATCCTGGCCCACATCTCCGGGGTTGAATAGGGAAGGGTGAAAACTGCGCTTTTTGCCCTATATTCTCTCAGCTCCTGAACATTGATCATGGCCGCGGCGTAGGTGACATTGGTATTTGTGATCTCACACATGATCTGTCCCCGGTAATTAACGATCATCCCTCCTCCACTCACCGACCCAGTCATGGAGGGATGATCATCGCTGAGATCCAGAAACTTGGGCCCGTTGGAGGGTGCGATGACATAGCAGCTGTTGTTCACGGCGTGAGCTCGATTCATGATCTCGTTATATCCGTAACGCCTATGCAGCTCGAACTCGCCGCCTCGGTAGATGATCTCGGCGCCGTTCATGGCCAAGGCTCTGCCCGCCTCAGGAAATTTGCCATCAAAGGCCAACAACGTACCTATTCTCCCGATGGGAGTATCGGTCACAGGAAAGAACGCATCCACACCATCGCCCACCTTTTGGAGCCACTCATCATAC
Organism: Acidobacteriota bacterium; assembly: GCA_027295745.1. GTDB lineage: Bacteria > Acidobacteriota > UBA6911 > RPQK01 > JADFOI01 > JADFOI01. The sequence continues at coordinate 6,368 of JAPUKI010000278.1, read as the reverse complement.
ACATCGTAAGGGGTAGTCGACCCTTCGGCGATGAAAACCCGGTGCTTTCGATAGCGATGAATAATCTTTCCAGAGGGATCGATAATAAAGGCGGTATTAAAGTACCGGTCCGGGAACAGATCCGGTTCCACAACCTTGGCAGCAGCGATGATGTAGATTCCCCATTGCCTGGCCTTTTCCGCCAAAACATCCGTTTCCTCTCCGGGAAGGCGGAGCGCTACTTTGCGAACTATGTCGGTGTAGTCCATTCGGCTGTGCTCATCATAGAAGCCCGTGATGGCCCCTTCAGGCACTGCCACCAGTTTGGCCGGGTATTCCATTTCAGCCACGTACATGCAACCATCGATTTGTGAGCACAGGTTCTTGAGGTTCTTCTTGGCTTCCTTTCGATCGGCACATCCATACACTTTCGGTTGCAGGGCGAAGGCCATATAGGGCTTGGTCATCATCTCCTCCCTTCCAGATATTTCATGGTATTCATGGAACGAGACACTAGCAGTTTCCCCCCGAACTTGACAGCCTATGCCGCGGGCATGTGAAATACTCCAGCTATTAGGGTTTCATTTCAAGTGAAGTGATGATTGACTGGGCTGTGAAGAATCAGGCATCACTTTAAAACCGATCAAAAGGAGAAGCTATGGCTCTACTTCCCTACCCAGACCTGGACGAACTCGAACCGGAGGCACGGAAAGTCATCGATCAGTTTTCAGCTGAACACGGTCGTCCCACTCCTCTGTACTCACTCATGGGACACTTCCCGCCACTTCTGACAGTTGCCGCCTCTGCCTACATTTCCTTGATGACCAAGGGGAAACTGGGCCGCAAGTTCAAAGAGCTGTTGTTTGTGGCTACCTCCCAGGTTCGGAACTGCTTCTACTGAGTGGGAGGACACTCCCGATTCCTCGTGAAGGAATACAAGATGGATCAGGAGGCTGTAAGGTTGCTTCGTGAGGGCAAGGAGGCTCCTGGCGCAGACAAGAAAGAGCTGGCCCTCATCCGATTTGGCAGGAAGGTAGCCGCTGACCCCGCCCAGATCACTGACGAGGATATTCGGGGACTCAAGGAGCAGGGGCTGGACAACAGCGAAATTGTGGAGGCCCTCTCGGTTGTGATGCTCTCGGCCCTCACCAACACCTTTGCCAGCACCTTGAAGATCGAGGAAGATGTAGAACCCGAGGTGCGGCAAGAGTATTTCTAAAAAAGAAGGAAAGGAGAAGCGAATGCCGAATTGCACGGATTTACGCCTCTGGATCGAGCAGGCTGAAAAGCTGGGTGAGGTCCGCCACGTGGATGGCGCCGATTGGGTCCACGAGATGGGTGCGATTACGGAACTGGCCAGCCAGATGGACCCCATGCCAGCCGTGCTGTTCGATAACATCAAAGGATACCCGGCCGGTTATCGTGTCATCACCAATTGCCTGGCTTCGGTGGGACGGGTGGCCCTCACCTTCGGGATGCCGACCGATCTGTCTAACCTGGAGTTTGTCAAGGAATGGCGCAAGATGGCGGGCACTTTCAAACCCATTCGCCCGGTAGAGGTGAAGTCGGGTCCGGTGCTCGAGAACGTCAAAGAAGGTAAGGATGTCAACCTCCTGGAGTTCCCCGCTCCCAAGTGGCACGAGCACGACGGGGGCCGCTACATCGGAACTGGAGATATGGTCATCACACGTGATCCTGACGAGGGTTGGGTCAATATCGGCACCTATCGGGTCATGATTCAGGACGAGCAGTCGGTAGGAGTCCATATCGCCCTGGCCCACCACGGAGCCATGCATATCCGTAAGGCGCTCGAGCGAAACGAGTCAATCAAGGTCGCCATCTCAGTCGGGCACCATCCCGCCTTCTTGAGCGTTGCCTCCATGGAGTTTCCCTACGGGTACTGCGAGTACGATTTTGTGGGCGCCTTACAAGGCGAACCCATTGAAGTGATCCAAGGCCCTTACTCCGGACTTCCGATTCCCGCCGACAGTGAAATCGTTTTGGAAGGGGAAATCGTTCCCGGCAAGGTGAAATACGAAGGTCCTTTCGGCGAGTGGACCGGTTATTATGCCAGTCCTCCCAAACCCGATCCTTTGATCCAGATCCACAGCGTACTCTACCGGAACGATCCGATTATCCTGGGAGCTCCGCCGGTGCGGCCACCGGCGGAGCACTCCGTTTATCGAGCCTTTACGCGCGCGGCACGCATCTGGGATGCTCTGGAAGGGGCTGGTGTTCCAGGCGTGAAAGGCGTCTGGTGCCATCCGGCAGGCGGCTCCCGCATGCTCAACATCGTCTCCATCCAACAGAAGTTCACAGGCCACGCTCGGCAGGCAGGTTTGATCGCCGCTCAATGCCAGGCGGCCCTGTACGCCAATCGCTACACCATCGTGGTGGACGAGGACATCGACCCCACCAACACCTTCCAGGTCTTGTGGGCACTCTGCACCCGATCCGATCCTGCAACTTCAATCCAAATTATCACCCGCAGCATGAGAACCAGCGATGACCCCATCGGACCCGCTGACGGCTCGGGTGGCTTCAGCTCGCGCGCCGTGATTGAAGCCTGTAAGCCCTTTGAGTCCATCAAGGACTTCCCACGGGTCAGCGGTCCCAGTCCAGAGCTAAGAGAGGAAATCTACCGCAAGTTTGCTCACGTGTTCAAGGTTGGTCCCGCTTCGTAAGTGCCTTCTGTGTCAGCTATCGGCAGACCCGCAAAATCGAGGTTGATCACTCCTATTTGGCGAAGGAGATCCAAACGGTCATAGTAGTCGTGAACTTCGTAAATCTGCTCTTCACGAAAGAGAAGAAACTGCACCCAAGGGACCTCGAAGTGCTTGTTGGAAGGTGGATTGCCCCGATACGGTTTTGTCTGGTCTCCCACCAGTGCTCCTTCGGTTATGAGCACATCTCCCTGTTGGTAAAATCGGTCATAGCGGGAGCTGAAATTGGGCACGGCCTCCAGAATACGGATGTAGAATTCGCGCAATTCGTCGTGCCCTTTGAACACCTTGGGTATGGTTAGGTCATCGTAAAGAACATCCTCGGCGTGGAGGTTCAGGAACTCTTCCAGTTGAAAGGGGGCATGCCAAATCTTCTTGTACTCTTTAAACCAAATCTGAATATTGGTTGGGGCCATCACGCTCATCTCCAGTTTGATGTTCGTTTCTGGGATGGGTCTTTGTTTCGGGCAATACTCTATTTCCCTTTCTCCTGCCACGTCAAGAAGGGATCTTGCCCTTGACAGAGCAGCTGAGACAGGCTTCAATTGTCCAATCATCGATGCGCCCAGTTTCAACGTTTTCTTCAAACGAGGTAAAAACATGCCAAGGTCACTTCTGTTTTTAACACTTCGATTTTCGTTTCTTCTTCTCCTGCTTCTTCTGCTGGCTCCACAGGAAGCCCGGGGCCAGGAGATATCAGATCTGCTGGAGAGATTGGATGCCTATCCTGAGTTGATTGTCGTCAACGGGAAGATAGCGGTGATGGATGAACAGCTGACCACAGTTGCAGCCATGGCTGTCAGGGACAGAAGGATTCTGGTACTGGGATCCACTGACGAGATCAATGAGTTAAAGGGACCCGAAACGCAGGTGATTGACCTGAAGGGCAGGACAGTACTTCCGGGAATCATCGACAGCCACACTCACCCACACTTGTGGTTGTACAACCATTTTGGGAGTGATCCGGACTTCAACCCCGATCCACAGCTAAAAGTCATTCCGGTTCTGGGTCTGCACGAGGATGACCTGGATGAGATGACCAAAAGTGGGATTGCCGAGAAGATCGGTGCGGTGATTCGCAGAAGAGCAGCTGAGGTGGGACCCGACAAGTGGATCATTGTCAATGTCCCCATGAACGAGGAAGCCATTCAAGCAACCCCATCCCCGGTGATCCGGCAGCGTATGTTGAACACCGCCGATCTGGACAGGCTGGGACCCAACAATCCGGTCATGTTGACCGGAACCTTGACCTCTGGCATTTACAACACCCAGGCCAGACGGATTATCAGCGAGGCTATTGGACGCGACATAGACACCCTTAAACCCGTGGGGCTGCGAGTCTGGTATTACCTCGTTTACGACATCATCCTGAAAAATAAGACTGAGATGGTGGCGGGAATGCTCAAGAAGGAGCTGCTGGAGAATGCATCCTTCGGTATCACCACGGTGCAGACTCACATCGAGCCATTGGAAGTCATCAAGGCCTTAAACCTGCTGGACAAGAGGGGGGAGATGCCCATCCGCTGGGCATGGATCCACCGAGCTGCCTTCTCACTGGCCAAAGACCCGGCTGAGTTCTACACTCTTTTAGGCGACTTCGGCGGGCAGGGGAGCGAGTACTTCTGGAACAGCGGGGTGGGGGAAGAAGGATGGGATACCAGTCCCTGCAGCCAGGCGGTACCGAAGGATCCGGCACTTCGAGAGCAATTGAAACAATTGGAGCAATGTCCAGGACATAAACCCGGGACAGACCGCTACAATAATCATCTGGCGGCTCTGAAGGCCGGATTAAGGCTGGCCGATGTCCATGCCACCATGGATGGAACCATCGATATTCTCTTCCAGATGTTTGACCAGTTGATGGAGGAGGACGGCTGGACCCTGGAGCAAATCAGAGAAAAGCGACATTTTTTCGATCACCCCAGACTGATCCGGCCCGATCAGATTCCCAAGCTGGCCGAATATGGTCTCTGGATGAACATGCAGGCAACAGGCATGGTCAGAGGCATCGCTGACTTTGTTGAGGTGTATGGAGAGGAATACGTGAAGTGGTTTACACCCACCAAGAGTATGCTTGACGCCGGGGCAAGATTTACCTTGGCTACCGATGCCCACCTAGCTGATGTGCCAAATGAGACTCAACTTGCAGCCTGGCCCTGGTATGGCTTCTGGCCACTTTTTGCCTTTTACGTCACACGCGAGTGGGAAGGTCGGGTATGGGGCCCGGAGGAAAAGTTGGACCGGATTTCCGGGCTGAGGGGTTGGACGACCTGGGCAGCTGAATCCGTGCTCAGGGAGAAGGATCTGGGGTCACTGGAGAAAGGAAAGCTGGCCGATTTTATTGTCATCGACAGAGACTATTTCACCATCCCGGAACTGGACATAAAGAAAATCAACAACTTAATGACGGTGGTGGGCGGAAAGGTCATCTACCGTAGTCCTGAATTTTAGCCCGCATTTCTCACACCAGGTCGTCGCGAAGCGGCGGAAGGGACGACCTGAGTGCGTTGCGCCACGCGTGACCCGCAAGCGGGTGCCCCAGGCACCCGCAAACGTACTCTTGAGTACGGAAGTGCCTCGTTTCATAGATATGGTGACGTTTGCTGATGGGTCTTGCGAGGCGAGATTAAGGAGCAAGGAGAAGGCGATGCAGTAGAGCGGGTGTGAGAAGTGCGGGCTAATGCATAAAGAAGAAGCAGCTGATCAAAGGATAGAGTTCCGGGCTGACGATGTGGATCACGGCTTCTGATTCCTGAAGAACTTCGAGCGGCTGGCCGTTCAAGGATTTCATCTCAATATTTTCCATGACAACGTTGAGGGGCATAGGCTCGATCTCCTCGGCAACCCGAAACACCAGGGAAGCAATACCTTCCCCGGATAGAGCTTCCTTCCCGTCTTCAGGCACGGCAATAGTCACGTGAACCTTACCCGGTTCAATCTCCTCAAGCGAGACTTGCGCACCAACCTTTTCAGCCTGATAGACCAGTTCCACCCGAACAAAGGCCAACTGTGGCGAAGGAAACGTCATTTCCATGGTGATCTGGCCGATTTTCACCTGGGGTGAGACGGAGAGATGCATCGGCAAAAGGAGTTCCATATCCGCAGTGCCCACAATGGCTGGGAAGATGATCTGGTTCTGATCAACTTCTGATTCCGACGGCTCCTGAGAGAAAGCACCCGTCATCTGCCCAAGGAGGCAGATGAGAAGCACTCTCCAGACGCTCCAGCGCTTCATGAGTTGCTGTTTTACGATTCTCGAACCTAATGCATGTAGAAAAGGCAAGCAAAAACCACCGGCGCATAATCGAGATCGATGCCACCCGGCCCACTGACCACCTGGGCGATCTCCTGCCCGTCCGTGGTCCAAGCTGAAGTTTTGCTCTCCAGCGTAACGAGAAGGTCTTCAGCACCGATGTCCTCCGGAGAAAACTCTTTCGTTACCTTGAACACGAGGTTACCAATAATGCCTTCGGGAAGAGGATTTTCGCTCGAAATGATAATCCTTACAGTCGTAAAAGTTTCTTCTCCTGGAGCGGGTGCAACCTCTTCCGCAGCTCCGGAAGCTTCTCCCTGGGGTGCTAACACCACTCCCTCTGCCTGATCCAGTTCAATCTCCACCTCGGCTCCGGAAGCTTCTCCCTGAGGTGCTAACTCCACTCCCTCTGC
>JAPUKI010000277.1 GCA_027295745.1 Acidobacteriota bacterium | reverse complement strand
CACAGAAGGCTCACTGACCAGAACATGTTGAAATCGCCGCTCCAGCGCGGCATCCTTTTCAATATACATGCGATATTCGTCTAGAGTGGTAGCTCCGATACAGTGCAGTTCTCCTCGGGCCAGCATCGGTTTCAGGAGGTTACCTGCGTCCATAGCGCCTTCCGCCCGACCGGCGCCGACCACCGTATGCAGCTCGTCAATGAAAAGAATAATCTCGCCCTGGGAGTCCTGGACCTCCTTGAGAACGGCCTTGAGCCTTTCCTCAAACTCTCCCCGGTACTTGGCACCAGCGATCAGTGTGCCCATGTCGAGAGATATGATTCGCTTGTTTTTTAAGCCCTCTGGTACATCACCCCGAACAATCCGTTGAGCCAGTCCTTCCACGATCGCTGTCTTCCCAACGCCTGGCTCCCCAATGAGAACTGGATTGTTTTTGGTACGGCGAGACAAAACCTGCATGATGCGACGGATTTCCTCGTCGCGTCCAATGACAGGATCCACTTTGCCACGGGCCGCCAGTTGAGTCAGATCGCTGCCATAACGCTCAAGGGCCTCATAAGTTGCTTCCGGATTCTGTGTGGTGACTCGTTGGCTGCCTCGTATGCTCCGCAGGGTCCGCATCAGTCTCTCTCGAGTCACTCCAAACTCTTTAAAGCTTCTCCCAGAAACACCCTTGTCATCGGTCATGGCCAACAAGAGGTGCTCCACGGAAACATATTCGTCGCCAAGTGTCTTTGCTTCGTCCTGGGCTTGGGCCAGGAGAAGATTGAGACGTCCCGTGGGATAGACCCCGTCCGGGGCTCCCAAGGGACCAGAGATTTTGGGAAGGCCTCCCAGTTCCTCTTGGAGACGCCCTCTGAGACCTTCTTGGTTGATCTCCGCTCGATCGCAAATCGAACTAGCCAATCCCTGTTCCTGCTCCAGAAGGGCCAGCAAAAGATGCTCCACGTCAAGGTGCTGGTGACTGTAGCGCAGAGCTGTGGTTTGAGACTCTCTCAGTGCTTCTTGAACCTTCTCTGTAAAACGATCAATATCCATAAATCTCCTTCCTTCCTTTATATATGATTGGCAAAGCGTCCTGACAAGCCTTGAAGATCAGCTGCTTTAGCCAACTTTGACGAGGGTGGATCGAAATCTTATGATAGAGGGTGAAATGACGTCGGGGTGGAAGAGCGGGAAGACCAAAATGGAAGAACGCAAGGAAGAATCACCCTTTCAAGTGACGGATCGGCGATTCTGGGTACAGGATAAGGCTGCCATCGACAAGGCTTCTATTCCAGCCAAGAAATATCCGACTCTTGTGGAAGAGCTCAAAATGCGGACGGAGCTGGCTGAGCAAAAGCTCAAGGAGAAAGTCGAAAAACTGCACGAGGAGAATGAAGCTTTTCGTCTCCGCCTCATGAAGGACCTGGAAAAACGACTGGAGAGAGAGAAACTGGAACTCTTCAGGAACTTTCTGGAGATTATCGATAACTTCGAGCGTGCCCTGGAGGCCGCGCAGGAGACCCCGAGTTTCGAAGCTCTGAACGAAGGGGTTCGACTCAATCTGGAACTCTTTCTGAATAAACTCAAGTCGCTGGGTATTGAATCTATGGATGTTCTCCACCAGCCCTTCAACCCGCATGAGGCGGAAGCGGTAGGAGTCGTGGCAGTGGATGATCCTGATCTTGATCAACGCGTCGCCGAAGTCCTACAACGTGGCTTCCGTTGGGGAGAGCAAGTTCTTCGTCCTGCCCGAGTTCGGATTGGCCAGTATCAAGCCGGCGAGAAAGCCTAGCGCGGGTGTTCAGGAAGGCCAAGCTCTTCGTTCTCCGCGCCCCTCGATCTTGACCTCCCTGAACACCCGCCACCCACACGATTACCCAAGACGACTCCAGCGTCGTTGGGTGTGCCGGAGTCGTGAGGCATTGAAAGCATGACACAACGCAATGGCAAGTGCATCAGCGGCATCGTGAGGCTGAGGTTCCTCCTTGAGATTCAACAAGTTCCGAACCATGACTTGGATCTGGGACTTCTCTGCCCTACCGTAACCCACAACCGCCTTCTTGACTTCCAAGGGTGAATATTCGAAAAGAGGAATTTCGAATTGGCCTGCAGCCAGCAAAATCACTCCTCGAGCCTGCCCCAGTTTCAGTGCGCTCTTGGCGTTGACAGCGTAAAATATATCTTCAACCGCTACCACTTCCGGCGCGTGGCGCTCCAGTACACTGCGCAGTTTTGTGTAAATTCGTGTTAGCCGATCTGGGAGAAGGTTCGATCCCCCTTTAGTGAGGCCCGAGACTCCTCCATACTCAATGCAGGAAAGACGAGTCCCTTCAATGCTGATGACCCCATATCCGGTCATTCGACTCCCCGGGTCAACGCCTAAAATAACCACCGCATCATGATACTCTCGGCAACTGACCAGCCCAACTCGCTCCGCGTGTCAGTTGTCAGTTATCAGCGGTCCGTGGTCAGATTCCGAATTTGTTTTGAATCTGGGATTTCCGCCGGCCGCAGGCCGGCGGTGTCAGCTGTCAGTTGTCAGCGTCTTTGCGGTGTCAGTTGTCAGCGGTCAGGCTTTCCATCTCCGCCTCATCGATATCGAAGTTGGCGTACACGTTTCCCACATCCTCAAGATCTTCCAGAGCGTCCATTAACCTGAGCATTTGTTCCGCTGGTTTATTCGCGAGGTGTACGTCGTTTTGTGAAAGCATGGTCAGTTCGCTGGACTCGATTAGGAACCCAGCTGCTTGCAGGGCTTGCTTGACATCCTCGAAGTTCTCGATGGATGTGTAGATGGCGAAGATATCCCCTTCGGTTGTCAGATCCTCAGCTCCAGCTTCGAGAGCGACCTCCAGTAACTGGTCCTCCGACACCCTTTTTCTGTTTATGGCGATATACCCTTTCCTCTCGAACATCCACTGGACGCTGCCCGTCTCGCCCAGGTTCCCCCCCTGCTTGGCAAAGATGTTGCGAAGCTCCGCTACGGTTCGGTTTCTGTTGTCTGTCAGGACCTCAACTAAAACCGCCGCTCCTCCCGGGCCAAAACCTTCATAGGAGACAGACTCGTAGCTCTGTCCGGGGAGTTCCCCTGTTCCCTTCATGATGGCACGCTTAATGTTGCCCTGGGGCATGTTGGAGCCCTTAGCGGTCTGCACCGCTCCTCGCAGTCGAGGATTGGCCTCCACATCACCTCCGCCCAGCCGGGCTGCCACACTGATTTCCTTGATCAGCCGGGTAAAGAGCTTTCCTCTCTTGGCGTCGACGCTTGCCTTTTTGTGCTTGATCGAATGCCATTTCGAATGCCCCGACATACTCGTTGGCGCCTCCCTACTTGCATCGATAGTATAATTTGAAGATCACTCGTATTGTAGCATGGACATGAGGGAACTGACAGCTGTCAGCTGACGCTGGCGGACTCCGGGGAAATCCGCATAAGATCCATCAAAACCGTAGGATGGAACGAATGACCAGATACAAAGTCATTCTCCAATACGTTGGCACCCGATATGCCGGTTGGCAGATCCAGAAGGATCAGCCCACTGTCCAGGGCCAGTTAAGAGACGCCCTGCACAAATTGACAGGCGAAGTGGTCACCGTCATCGGGGCAGGAAGAACAGATTCAGGTGTTCACGCCATGGAGCAGGTGGGCCACTTCACTCTTTCTCAAGAAACTGCTCTCGAGAAGCTATGCCGGGGGCTCAATGGAGTCTTACCCTGGGACATTCGGGTTATGCAGCTTGACCCTGCTCAACCCAAATTTCATGCTCAGAAGGACGCCTTGAAGAAGCGCTACGAATACCGAATTTACAACGGACCTGTTCTGCCTCCCTTTTTGTACGGTTACGTCCACCACATGACACACCCTTTAAATGTTCAAGCCATGCAAGAAGCAGCAGAATCACTGTGCCAAAGCCATGACTTCAGCGGCTTTGCAGCAGCATCCACAAAAGTGAAAAACCCGACTCGAACTGTGTTTCTCTCTCGAATACAAGAGCGGGGATACCACATCACTTATCAGGTCGAGGGCGACGGTTTCTTACATCACATGGTCCGCAACATCGTGGGTACTCTTCTGGAAATTGCGGTTGAAAAAAGGCCTCCCACTGACATCCTTAAAATCCTGGATTCCAAAGACCGCCGAATGGCCGGACCTACAGCACCTGCCCATGGGCTTTATCTGATGAGAGTCTGGTACTAAATGAGGTTTTTGCGAGGCAAGCCCGGATTATGCATAGGTTCTCGTCATGAAGCGGCGAAAGCGCCGGTCTGACAAGGCGCGTGACCCGCAAGCGGGTGCCCCAGGCCTCCGCAAACGTACTCTTGAGTACGTTGAGGAGGCCGACCGAGCGCAACGCCGCCAGGGCGGATGATTTCGCCGCTGCAGTAGAGAATTGATGCATAATCCGGGCTAACAGTGTGGTAGAGTACGAGGTGACTTTATGAATGGTCTGGTCAAAAAGTTCGAGAATGTTTTTGACCCTTCTAGCCCCGAAGCGGAACTCCTTGAGCGAATTGATCCCAACAAGCTCCCCCGCCATATTGCTGTAATCATGGATGGGAATGGTCGTTGGGCCAAACAGCGCAAGTTGCCACGGGCAGCAGGTCACCGAGCGGGAATCAATGCCGTAAGGACGGTAGTGGAAACTGCCGCGCGCCTGTCAGTTCCGGTGCTCACACTGTACGCGTTCTCAGCTGAGAACTGGAAACGTCCTCGAAACGAAGTCAGCATGCTCATGAATCTTCTCAAGGAATATATTCGGAAAGAACTCCGAACCATTCATCAAAACGACATTCGTTTCCTGCCAATCGGACGTATCGATGAACTGCCCGCCGCGGTTCAAAAAGAGTTACGTCTCGCAGAAGAGGAAACTCGAGGCAACAAGGGAACCAAAATGGTGGTCGCCCTCAATTACAGTGGTCGACTCGAACTGGTGGATGCCTTCAACCATCTCCTGAAAAGCGGAGCGCGCTATCCACTCAGCGCAGACGATATTGAGAACAGCCTCTATACAGTGGGACTTCCGGAGCTGGATCTAATGATCCGCACCAGTGGGGAAATGCGTGTGAGCAACTTTCTTCTGTGGCAGATCGCCTATGCAGAAATTTATGTCACCGAGGTGCTATGGCCGGATTTTCGCGAAATTCATCTGCTGGAGGCGGTTCTTGAATTTCAGCAACGTGAGCGGCGCTACGGAGGCATTCGCTTCGCTTCATTTCACAGCGTTCAATGATGCAACGCGTCGCCACGGCAGTCTTTCTCCTTCCCCTGGTCCTCCTGTCCATTCGCTATCTTCCACCCAGCCTGTTTCTCCTGTTGATTGACCTGCTCCTGGGTTTGGGT
>JAPUKI010000276.1 GCA_027295745.1 Acidobacteriota bacterium | reverse complement strand
GAGGATGCACCATGAGGTGGAGAAGTTCATCGATCTGGATCCCGACCTCTTGGAGCGGTTGTAAGCCCGCACTTCTCACACCCGCTCTACTGCATCGGCGTAATGATTCGACCTAACTGTGTTGCCCTCGTTCGGCCTCCTCAACGTACTCAAGAGTACGTTTGCGGGGGCCTCTGTCGCGCGCCTTGTCAGGCCGACCCTTCCGCCGCTTCGTAACGACCTGGTGTGAGAAATGCGGGTTATAAGACTCCCTCTTCTGCCAGTTTGAGTTTGTCTCGAATCCTCTTGTAAATGTCCCTGAGCTTCGATTGATGTCGTTTCTCAGGGAGGTTTTCCTCCAGCAAGAGGTTCTTAATACGTTTCAAGGCCTTTTCGAGCGCGGGAAGCACACGGGTTATTACACTGGGGTCGTAGGGGGCTCTGACGGACGGCATGCCGAGTTCAGCGAAAATATGCAAATAAAGTGCGGTGCTCATATCTGGACAGGTAATTCTTTTTTGAGCGACCTTCAGTTCAAAGCCGAGAAAGGTGTGGAGAATACGAGGTTCGCATTTACGACCCAGTAGGGGTACGAGCCGGGTGGGTCCCAGCAAAATCTCCCTCGCATAGGTCCCTATTAACTTTTCGATCTCCTCCTGAATAGCCGCAGGTCTTCTCACCGGGGCCTTCTTCTCATTATGGTCATCTTTCATTTTGAATGTAGCATAGCGCACCTCCTGGGAATTTGGGGATAGGAGAGTTCGGGGACAGGCCCAAGAATTCTCTCCGAATTCGGGGCCTGTCCCCGAACTCTCGTCCCCGAACTCTCCCGTCCCCGAATTCCCAGGAGAGTTAATATGGTACGATTAGCGTTTTTTTGACAAGGCTTGTGATGTTTTTGGCAACAGCAGAAGGATTGTGGAGTACCCTGCGAGCCGCTTTGAGCCATGTCTATCTCCTGGTAGCGAGCTTGGGCGGTCCCGGGCTTTTCTTTATTGCTCTTGCAGATTCCTCATTTCTGTCCCTACCGGAAGGAAATGACATTTTGATTGTGGTGCTTTCCACAGGCCAGACCTGGGGGACGATGACCTACTACGTGGTGATGACGATTCTGGGATCTGTCTGCGGATGTGCTGCGCTCTATTCGGTTGGACGCCGAGGTGGAGCCTTTCTCCGCAAGCGTTTAAACAGGGAAAGGTTGAAAGAGGTAGAGCGTCTTTATGGACAATGGGGAATCTGGGCGATTGTGGTTCCCAGCGTATTGCCCCCTCCCACCCCTTTCAAGATCTTTGTACTATCAGCAGGGTTATTCAGAATCTCCTGGGTGAAATTTCTTCTGTCAGTTGCTGTAGGTCGCAGCATACGATACTTCATGTGGGGAACTCTGGCCGTGTTGTACGGGGAGTTGGCCAAGCGTTTTCTGGAAGAGAATTTGCCTGTAGTGGGTATTGTGCTGTTCTTACTGTTTGTAACAGCCATGGTGAGTTATGCCATAATGTGGTTCCGGGCAAAGAGGAAATCTCCCCAGCACGAGATAGCATGAGAAGACTCGCCACAATGATCTCCATACTCCTTCTGGTGGGCTGTGGTGGTGCAGTCAAGAGGAGAACCACAATCGAGACTCCTGCAGCCTATGCACTGGCCAGGGTGGCAAGTCTTGAGGAGTTGGTGGGGTTGATCAATGAGCGCTATGCTGCAGCCGAAACTCTCTCCGTTTCTAGTCTGAAAGTGGAGTTTTTCGGTGGTTCCATGGAAACAGGATATCTAGAGGAATATCGCACAGCGAAGGCCTATCTGGTTGCCCAGTGGCCAGGTTCCCTCTACCTGAACATTCTCAATCCACTGACCAGCTCGACTGTAGTGGCAATGGCTTCGGATGGAGAAACTTTTCAAATCTGGATACCTGGAGAAAACAGATACCTGACGGGAAGAGTGGATGCTGAGATAGAGGAAAAGAGCCCCATCTTGAACGTTCGGCCACAGCATCTCTTAAAGGGAATTTTGGTGGAGCGGATTCCCGTCAACAGTTTGCGCCATCGTTATTTCCTGGAAGAGACAGAGGACCTCCAATTCAAGTATTATGTGGTGGGAGTTATCCAGGTTGAAGGGAATTCCCAGACCGTTCAACTGGAGAGGAAACTCTGGATTGAGCGAAGTACCATGCATCTGGTTCGCCAGCACTACTACGAGTCTGGCGAACTGGTGAGTGCTATCACGTACGATCAGCCCAGTGAGATCGACGGAGTGCTCGTAAGTTCCTCTATTGAGATCGAGAGAGCGCGCGAAAGCTATCGCATTGCTTTTGAACTCGCAAGAGAAGGGATCAAAGTCAACCAGTCGATTCGAGAGGGGGCTTTTGAAGTACCCGTTCCTCCCGGTGCAGAGGTGGTAGTCGTGGAAGGGAAGACAACCGACCGGGACGATCTTGTGGGGAGCGGGCAGGGTCCTGTCCGTGAAATAAGGTAAGATCTATCTCAGCTGGATGAAAAATGTTTAGACTGGTTCTCACTAATCTTCTACAGCGGCCCACGCGAACTTGTGTGAGCGTGATAGCCGTGGCCTTGGGAGTAGCGTTGCTGCTCGTCACTTTGGGGTTGTCTTACGGGCAGCTCGTGGACCTGGTCGAGCGCACCCAGGGGATTGGGGGGGACTTCATCCTTCAGCCGTCGGATGCTTCGCTGATCTTTGCCCTCAACAGTGGCACCATTCCGGTTCGAGTCAACAAGGTGATTGAAGAGGTTGACGGTGTTGAGGCGGCCACTCCGATCTTGGCAAAGTTTTTGGGTGATCAGTTCCATCTCGTTTTTGGAATTGATCCTGAAAGTTTCGAACGGGTGAATAGCAGCTTGAGCTTTGTTGAAGGAGGGAGGTTCTCGGGTCCTCGTGAAGTGATCATTGACACGATATATGCCAACTCCAGAAAATTGGCAACCGAAGACCCTTTGCACATCCTGGGTAACCAGTTCACGGTTGCAGGAGTTTTTCGCCAGGGTATTGGAGCGCGGGTACTGCTTCCGCTCACCACTCTACAGGAACTCAATGGGACTCCCGACAAGGCTACCATGTTCTTTATCCGGGCCAAGGAAGAGGTCCCACTCGAACAAGTGTATGACTCGTTGAAGGAAAGGTTTGAGAATTATAAACTCATCAAGGCGGCTGAATTGCAAGGCTTGGTTATGGAGAATACTCCCGTAATCAAGGAGTTCCTGAGCGCAATGGTGTTCATCTCTGTAATCATCAGCTTTCTGATTATTCTTCTGGCCATGTACAGCACCATTACAGAGAGGACTCGAGAGATTGGAATTCTAAAATCAATGGGGGCGTCCAGAACCTATATTATCAGGCTGATCCTGAATGAGTCTCTGCTGATCTGCCTTGCTGGGGTAGGGCTCGGTTTCGTTCTGACGTCTGTGGTGCTTCAACTCGTAGTGGCAGCTTTTCCCACAGTTCCAGTGACGATCACACTGTTCTGGCGGATTACAGCTCCCGTAATGGCAGTTATAGGTGGTACGTTAGGGGCTCTTTATCCCGCTATCAAAGCGGCTCGAATGGATCCTGTGAAAGCGCTGGGGTACGAGTAACGTGATCGGAGTGAAGCGAAAGAAAGATCTTATAGTCGTTGAAGACCTTCAGATGGTCTACCGTGTCGGTAAGATCGAAGTCCCAGCATTGCGTGGCGTGGATTTCACTGTGAAAGAAGGGGAGTTTGTGGCCGTGGTGGGCCCCAGTGGGTGTGGAAAATCAACATTGCTGCATCTCATGGGCGGACTTATGAAACCCACCGCGGGTCGGATTCTGGTCGAAGGCATCTGCATCAGCTCGGTGAGTGATGTGGAGAGGACCAGAATTCGGCGTCACAAGATGGGCTTTGTGTTTCAGAGCTACAACCTCCTGAACACCTTGACGGCAGGAGAGAATATTGCGCTGGCCCAACGAATCCATGGGGACGGTTATTACGAGAAGGGAAGTGCGCGTCGGATCCTGCGGCTGCTGGGAGTGGAAGACAAGATGGACCACAAGCCCTGTGAGCTGTCAGGTGGCGAGCAGCAGCGGGTTGCCATTGCGCGGGCTGTCGTTAATAGCCCCCCCCTTCTGCTGGCTGACGAGCCTACCGGTAGTCTCGACTCGGAGAACTCCCGAATGGTTCTGGACATACTGCAGGAATTGAATCAATCCAGTGGGCAGACGATCATCATCATCACCCATGATCCTGAAGCCGCTTCAACGGCACACCGCGTTCTTGAGATGCGGGACGGGAAGATTGTGAACCCAGTGCAGAATCTATTTTACGCCGTGGAAGACCAGAGTTCCTGAGGCATGAAGAGATTGCCGGTAATTTTTAGAATAATATTCTGGACCTACCAACGTGGTGGCTGGCAGTACGACATTATCTCTGGCTTAATCCTAGCCTTCATTTTTCTCACTCCAAGGACAGTCTTTGATGGTTCTGCATTTATCCAGGAACAGGGCCCGCTAAAGGTTGAGCAAGAGGAACAACAGGCCACTGAACCAGCAGAACTTCAGACGCTTTTGCAAAGCTCCTGAAGTATCCAACCTTAGTGTATCGTCCCATGAAGATCATGACGTTTGCTGAAGGGTCTTGCGAGGGGAGATCAAGGAGCGAGGAGGAGGTGATGCAGGGACATCGGCGACGACGAGCGACGCAGAGACCGCCCGCAACCCCCATCAGCCCGAAGGGTGGCGGCGGGACGGCATCAATTTCTTTGTCGCTCCTCCTCCGCGATACACATTGGCATCGCGTCGTCGTCGCTTCGCGAACTCGACGCCGTCGCGCTCGCCACAAACGTCATGATATTCATGGGACGAAACACTTTACTGATAATTGTACTCTTATATAACGAGAAGGAATGAATAAGGAATAAATAGGGAAGAAAAGAGGAGTTTCTCGGTGAAGTTCTGCAAAAGGGTCTCGCTTGTTTGGTTGCTGCTGTTGGCCGGTGTTGGTTCTCCCCTCCAAGCAGGGGGTGCAGAAGCCCTCACCCTGGAGCAGGTTTTGACCAAGATGGATCAAAGAGGGGCTGGTCTCCGTTCGATGAGTTCATCGATTTCACAGAAGAGATGGACCGATATCTTAGAGGAGTTCGACCAGGGTGAAAGTGGCCATTTCCTCTTTTTGAAAGAAGACGACAAAATTTACCTGCGCAGGGACATCGCCAAGCCGCAACAAAATACGCTGATCATTGGTGACGGAAAGCTCTTCTATTATCAGCCTAAGATCAAACAGTTGCAGAGATATGATTTAGGTCAGAGACGCGACAGAGCGGAGTTTCTCCTTCTAGGATTCGGTTCCAATAAGAAAGCCCTGAAGGAGGCTTACCAGATCCGGCTTGGAACCAAGGAAATTATTGAAGGTCGTGAGGCTTATCCATTGGAGCTGACCCCGAAATCACAGACTTTGTCTGCTTACTTTACTCAGATCGTGCTGTGGATTGACACAACCTTGTGGGTTCCCATCCAGCAAAAGCTGGTGGAACCCACTCATGACTACTTGCTCATTCGTTTCGAAGACATTGATCTGAACCCTAAGATTCCCAAGTCGAGATTTGAGCTGAAGGTGCCCAAGGATGTGACGGTGGTGGGGGGGTAGCCTTCTTACGAAGCAAGATCCAGCCGCAACGTCATCGTATTTAGGGAAGTGAGCACTAAGGGATCTCGATGGATACGTTGTCTCCTGTCTCCTGCCTCCTGCCTCCTGCCTCCTGTCTTTCCTCTCCTTCTTCCTCCTCCCGCTTCTCAGGAGCAACGACCCAGGAGGGTAGGCCACTCATGCGGGCCCGTGTGTAGAGAATCCGATGAACAACGGTCCAGTTTGAGAGGAAGGCAATGACCCAGACTACCGGCTCCATATAGTAAAAAGAACCGATGATGAGAAGAACAATCCTCTCGGGTCGCTCTAAGAAGCCGACCTGGCAGCGAGGAATGAGAGATTCTGCTCGGGCTCGAGTGTAACTTGTCATGACAGATCCCATCATGACCACACCCACCAAAACAACGTATGTCAGCCGATCCTGATGGCCATACCAGATGATCAGCCCCAGATACATGATGAGATCCGAGTATCGATCCATTACTGAATCAAAGAAAGCGCCGAACGGGGTTTCCGAGTGAGTGCTCCGTGCCACCATTCCATCAACCATGTCAAAGAGCCCTGCCATGATCAAAATGACTCCAGCGGTCCAGAAGCGACCCCGGGCGAAGGCATAGGCTGTGACAATGCTCAGGACAAATCCCAGGATAGTGAGGTGATTGGGATTGATGCGAAGAAATGTAAGTGTTTTGACGATTGCTCGAAGGGTAGCTTGGGCGCTCTCACCAATTCTTTCGGAAATCATTCCTTGAGATCTCTAAAAGAGTTCGAGTTTTATGGTTAAAAACTCTTTCGGGTTTTGACGGAAATCGTAGAGCAACTTCACCATTTCCGCAGAAACCTGGCTCAAATTCTCGTACAGTTGCTCGTCTTGGGCTAGGCGGCCTAAACTGCCCTTTCCCTCTTGAATGTCGTTGACAAAGGCCGCAAATTTCTCCAGCGATTGGTCTAAATTCTGGTAAAGCTGATCATCCTTAGACAACTTACCTAATGTTCCGTCACCGAGATCCATTCGTCGAGTGATACGCTCGATATTCCCCACCAATCTTTCAGTCTCTTCAAAAACGGAAGGATCGTTGATAAATCTACCCAAAGACCCCTCTCCCCGGTCAATTTGGGCCAAGACTTCTTGCAGGTGACCTGTTGCTGAGCTGATCTTATCATAGACCTCCCGCTCCTGAACCAGGAGGGCCACAGCTCCTTCACCCGTTCTGAAGTCCCGGATGAGTTGGGTGGCCTCGTCAACTGTTCGGCCGGCCTTGAGGACGGCCTGGCTGAGGTTCTCGTAAAAGGACTTGTCACTGAGGAATTCGCCTAGGCTGCCTTCACCCGCGGAGAGCGGAGACAGGATATCATTCACTTTCTCAGAGAGTAGTGACAAGTTGGACAGAGCGTCATCAGCACCTGTGATCAACTCCTGGAACCCGGGCTGAGTTGTACCCGTGACCAGGACCACTTCACGGGTGGAAGATCCTAACCACCCTTCGGATACCTCAGTTACCACCAGGGGAGGCTCAGTCCCCCGTCCCAGGGAGATCTCGATGTATTTGTCTCCCAGTAACCCGATAGAGCCTAATGAGATTTTACTGTCCCTCTTGATCCAGTCGCGAAACTCTTCCTTGATCTGGGCGGAAACGATGATGTTTTGCAGATTCCCTTGGGCCTTTCCAATACTGGTCTGGATCAGGTCAAGATCGGCCCTCTGGTTTTCAACCTGCTCTTCCAGGTCTTCCACGTCTTCACCGTATTGCTGGGCCGCTTGATCATATTCCTCCTTCAGGCGGCGCAGGTTCTCCTCCGTTGTGGAGATTTCCTGTTGGAGCTCTTCTGCTTGTTGGGTCCAGTCCTCTATCTGGCTCAGGAGTCTCTGATTGGACTCGGTGGCAGGTATGTCGTCGGCATCCGAGATGTAAACGTCAATGACATTGCCCACTTCCATGCCGGAAAGGAGCACGATGTCTCCGGGTTTCAGTCCGGAAACGTTGTTCAGGTAAGTTCTCGCGTAAAAGGTATCCTCGAGCAAGCCCACCTGGGTCCCAATCGTGAAGATTGCTAAAGCCAGAATGCTACAGGTGACCAGGACGAAGATTCCCACTTTTAGCTCTGCAAGACTCAGTGTTCCCCTTGCTTTCATGATTGTTCCTCACATTGATTCGTACCTTTCTCAGCCACTGAGAAAGGTACGATATTTCTTAAGTCAAGAAATCCTGGATGTATTCATTGTTGACATTTCTCAGGGTTTCGTCGGTCCCCTCGAAAAGAACGGTCCCATCCTTGAGCATCACGAAGTGAGTGTTTACCAGACAAAGGTTCTCCTCCTCGCTTTTGAAGACCACCTCGCCATTGGGTTGAGCCTCAGCGAATTCACTGGCCAGTGTTTTGGCGGCCTTGAGGTCGTGGGTCACAAAGATAGAAGCGACCCCTTCCAGGTCACGCAACTTGATGACCAATTCGCAAATGGTGCGGGCTGTAATAGGGTCCAAGCCTGCGGTAGGGGCGTCGTACAGGAGAATGGGGGGATTTCCAACCAGAGCTCTAGCGATTCCAACTCGACGCATCATCCCCCCCGAAAGCTCCGCAGGAAACTTGTCCATCGCATCTCTCAGTTCAACGAAACCCAGTAACTGTCGGACAGTCTCTTCTTGTTCCTCTTCACTGCAAGTTCCGTCCTCCCGCATTCGATAAGCGATGTTCTCACCCACGGTAAGCGAGTCAAAGAGTGCGCCCTCCTGGAAAACCATACCAATTTTCTTGCGAATCGGCATCAGTTCTGCTTCTGTTAAAGAGGTGATTTCCTGATCCTCCACGAATATTCGGCCCGAATCAGGTTTCACCAAACCCAATACCATCTTCAGGATAGTGGTTTTCCCTGACCCACCTCCGCCTAACATCACCTTTGTTTCACCTGGCTGGACCTCCATGCTGAAGTCCCGCAGCACCACTTTTTCGTCGAAGGATTTACACACATTTTCAAAGCGTATAGCACTCAATATCTGAACTCCAGAATGACCTTGCTCACAAAAAAGTCCGCAATGATCACAAGGATGGATGCAGTGACCACGGCTTGTGTCGTGGACTGACCGACACCACGGGTTCCTCCTGTCGTGTTTAATCCGAAATAACAGCCAATCATTCCAATAATAAACCCAAAAACCACCGGCTTGATCAACCCTTCGAGAGCATCAGTGTACGAAAGCGAGCGCAATCCCGTATTCCAGTAAAGAGCTGTGTTGAGTCGGAGGGTGTAAAACGAAACAATCCAACCTCCCACCAACCCGAAAAAATCGGCAACCACAGTGAGTAGCGGAAGCATTGTGGTGGTGGCGATCATACGGGGAGCGACTAGTTTCTTGATGGGGTCAGTTCCCAGCGCCCGCATGGCGTCAATTTGCTGAGTCACCACCATTGAGCCCAGTTGGGAGGCAATCCCAGCCCCCACGCGACCGGCCACCATTAAGGCCGTCAGGACCGGTCCCAATTCCCTGACCAGGGAAAGGGCAACCAGTTGTCCGGTCAGGTTCACGGCACCGAAAGACTTCAGGGACTTGGCGGATTGAAGGGCCAGGACGCCGCCTGTAAAAAAGCCGGTCAGCATGACGATGAGAACAGATCCAGTGCCAATAGCGTCCATCTGCAGGAGGATGTCTTCAAAATAGCGGGGTTTGTGGAAAAGACTCCTGATGGCACGGAAAGACAACAGGGTGAATTCTTGGATTTCGTAAATGCCCTTATAGAAAAAGTTCATGTGCTCCGGTATTGTAGTCTGAGGTTGAAAACGGGCTCAACTATTGAGTCCTATTTTAGTGCTAAACTTAATTGATGCTTCGCTTCTTAACCTCAGGAGAATCACACGGCAAGGGACTAGTCTCCATTATTGAAGGCTTTCCCGCCAATGTACCTGTGGATATCTCCTTTATCAATTCTGACCTCAAACGGCGAATGGGAGGGTATGGTCGGGGAGCCCGCATGAAGATAGAGAGCGATCAGATTGAGATTTACTCCGGGGTGAGACATGGCTATACCCTCGGATCTCCCATCGCCTTCCTGGTGCAGAACCGAGATTGGGTGAACTGGTCGGACATCATGTCACCCGAGCCGAATCCTGAAGGGGCGAAAGAACGCCGGGTTACGCGCCCTCGGCCAGGCCATGCCGATCTGGTGGGGGCATTGAAATATCAATTGGACGACATGCGGAACGTCCTGGAACGATCGAGCGCTCGCGAAACAACCTCCCGCGTGGCGGTGGGCGCCTTCTGTAAGCTCTTGCTCAGGGAGTTGGGGATACAGATTTACAGCCATGTGGTTTCCATCAAGGAAGTTCGAGTCTCCCCCGAGCAGCTGGAGAAGGTTTCAAGTGATCTCATCCCGCAAATTGAGTCATCCGAGATGCGTTGCTGTGATCCCTCGCTGGATGAAGCCATGAAAGAAGCTGTCGATAAGGCCATCGAGAAAGGGGATACGATTGGAGGAACCTTCGAGGTCCGGGCGACGGGTGTTCCTCCCGGTCTGGGGAGCTATGTTCACTGGGATCGGAAGTTGGATGGCAGGCTGGCCCAGGCCATCATGTCGATTAATGCCCTTAAAGGGGTGGAAGTCGGAAGTGGACTGGGGTCGGATCCCTATGGAAGCCAGTTTCACGATGAGATTTTTTATGATGGGGAGACTCGAGAATTCTATCGGAAGACCAATCGTGCTGGCGGGATTGAGGGAGGTACATCAAACGGTGAGGAAATCATCGTGCGTGGAATTGTCAAGCCGATTCCCACCTTGAGGCGGCCGCTGATGTCGGTCGATTTTCAAACGAAGGAACCGTTCAAAGCTCAGTATGAGCGTTCCGATACCTGTATAGTTCCGGCGGCGGGAGTCATCGGCGAAGCCATGGTGACCATCGTTCTGGCCCAGGCCGTGCAAGAGAAATTTGGTGGGGACACGGTAGGAGAAATCCAGTCAAATCTGAAGAATTACCGTAACACTCTCAGAGAAATGTGAATGATCCGACCCATCTTGAAATACGGTGCTCCCGAGCTTCAAACCCAAAGCACTTCTATTGACCGGGTTGACGAGGAGATAAGGACCCTGGCGCAAGATATGCTGGAAACCATGTATGCCGCTCCCGGTATCGGTCTGGCGGCCCCTCAGGTGGGGGTCAACCTTCGCTTGATTGTGCTCGACATCTCGGGAGGGGAAGAAACAGGTCATCAGTTGATTCTCACCAACCCAGAGGTTACTGAACAGGAAGGGACTCAGGAAGCCGAGGAGGGATGTCTCAGTGTTCCAGGTTTCACGGCCCTTGTTGAGCGACCCAGTAGAATTCATGTGACCGGCCAGGACCTGGAGGGCAATCCCCAAGAGATAGACGCAGAAGGCCTCCTGGCACGAGCCTTTTGTCATGAGATTGATCACTTGGATGGAATGCTCTACCTGAATCGCCTTTCGGTTTTGAAGCGAGATTTGATCAAAAGGAAGATCCGGAAGCTCATTCGCGCCGGAGAATGGTAATGCGAGTGCTGTTCCTGGGAACACCAGGATTTGCCGTACCTTCCCTCCAGGCACTTTTGACTCTCACCAATCATGACTACGAGTTGGTGGGAGTGATTACTCAGCCGGATCGGCCGGCTGGACGAGGACAGAAGCTCACCCCGTCTCCCGTCAAGGTCCTGGCCGAGCAATCGGGTCTCCCTGTTTTCCAACCAGAA
>JAPUKI010000275.1 GCA_027295745.1 Acidobacteriota bacterium | reverse complement strand
CTTGAGGTCGAAGCGCAGTCCCAACCATCGATTAAGGCGGGCCTCGAATCCGCCACCCACGGCGACACTGAGGTCGATCGAGGAAGTGAGCAGGGTCGGATCGGCAAGAAAATCGCCACTGAGAGCAGCCTGCTTGGCCTCATCCGTGGGGTTGAAGCGAACCATGCCCAGGCCGGCGGTGAAGAACGGCCGTATTCGGCTCTCATTGTCCGTGAAAAAGCGCACGAAGTTAAGCTGAACTTGGCCCACGTTGACCTTGAAATCTCGCTGCTCGATGACGCCTCCGATGTCCTGGGTGATGCGCTGGTCGTTTCGACCGAAGCTGTAGTCTCCTTCCAGAGTCCAGTGTTTGCTCAGGTCCAACGAGCCACGCAGGCGAAACTTGCCTCCGTTTAGAAATTGGGAGACAAAGGAGTCACCATTCAAATCGAAGGAGCGCTCCCCGGCGATAAATGAACCCCCGAATAATACCGTGATGCGTGGGTTGGGGTGGGCCAGGGCGTTGGGAACAACCGCGGCGGCAACCAGAAGTGCGCAGGCCACCCATCCCAATAATCGTTTTGGATTAATTGTTTTCATCTTGTCCTCTCTTTATGTCCTGTCTTGCAATGCTGGGACTAACTTAGCGGTATCCAGGAAGCAGGGCAGTGACGGTCATCACAGGGTAGGGCGCCGGTACTATCTCAGCAATCGGTTGACCCAGGTTGGGTGAGTCGGGGCGCACGGCCGTGCGCCCTATAAACTACTGTTAAGGCAGGGTTTGTGGGGGCGCAGTTGTGCACCTCTACAGGCCTAAATCAAAATAGAGTGGGGTCTTGAGGCAGCGTCATCTGTGCGTACCCGCAGGTGCTGTTGCCCTACCTGGACATGGGAACAATGGTTCTTCGATGAAGTCCCTTGCCGATGATTTTCTCGCCCGCCTTCACTTGCACCTCGAAAAGGAGTTTTCGTCCATCCGCCTCCAGGACTTTCGAAGACACGGTCAGTTCGGAGCCCAGTAGGGCAGGGGCTTTGTGCTTGACTTGTACTTCATATCCCACAGTGGCGAAACCGGCGGGAAGAAAGGGCCGAACTAAATCGGCGGAGGTGATTTCCATCCAGGCAATCATCATGGGGGTACTCAGAACGGAAGTGCCCGCTGGAGACACGGTGTGTTCCTTTTCCACAGTGAGAACACGCTGATCGGTTATTCCCAGCCTAATGCCGTCAAACTTGTCCATCCCGTTTTTGAGTTCTCAGGGAAGGATAGATCAGACACTCGTGGAGATCAATACACCTCGCCGTGAGCCAAAAAACGTAGAAGATGGTTCTGATCCTTGGCCTCGCACTGAAGGAACTGCACAGCCACTGTGTTGATGACGTCCCCATCACGCTCGATCGGGGTTGCGCGTAGGATCCAGCCGACGACATCGATTTGATTGCTAGAGCTGAAATGGATTCTCATCGCCAGTCGATCTCCCGCATCGAGGGGAAGATAGGTTTCAAACGTCAATCCGCCTAAACTGATATCCTTGGTCTTGCACTTAAATTCCTCACCAACGAGATAGTGGTCTGCAGCATCGATGATGGTACAAGCCAGGCGAACTTGCGTGCGCACTCGGTAAGACTGCCTGCGCTGCACGGTGATCCCTCCCCCCAGCAGTTTCGCCACCACGTTTCGTTTGCTGGCCTTGAGAATCTTGGCCTCCCAGAAGTAGGCAATCGCCCCCTCATCCCAGTATTTGATCCGCACTCGCGATCCCTTTCGAAAAGGGAGCGGCCAGACCGGTCGGGCCAGTTCCAGGCAGACTTCGTTGGGAGAGCTCTGGGTCACCGAGGCCGGAAGCTCTCCCTTGGATTTTACGTGAATGGATATGGTGGATCCTGTCCTCGGGTAAGCACAGGGACTACTCGTGGATGTTTCAGGCTCTTCTTCTAATGGCTGAGGATGTTCATTAGACACACCTTGATTTCCTAAACTCATGCTTGTCCTCCCTTGCCCTTTTATCAAGCAAGAAAGGAGCCAGGTCTCATGAAATGGGTTAAGTTGCTGAAATATATGGGCTTGTTAAATTTCAGGGAAGGCTTCAGGGGAGTATTTATGACAATTCCTGCCACCTTTGTCAACTTGGGTTGACAATTTTGGTGATTATTCGGGCCAGGCAGGTGATGAAGGAGAGAAGTCTTGGACACCGTGGCCGCAAGGTACGGCCACGGTGCTCATTCGACTAGAAGTTGGTTGCGCTCTCGTTTCCCCTTACGGCGGCCAGCTCGGCGGCTTTCAGGCCCTCATTGACAAGTATGCGAACCTCAACTCGTCGATTCTGCTGGCGGCCCTGGGAACTGGAGTTTTCAGCCACAGGGGCCAACTCTCCATATCCGTGGGGCGTGATTATCCGTCGTAATGAAATCTGGTGAGTCTCGATCAAGTAGCGCACCACCGTTTCTGCTCGGCGCTGGCTGAGGATAGCGTTATAGTTAGCGTCTCCATCTGATGAAGCAAATCCTTTCACTTCAATCAGATATCCCTTCACGTCGCTGGTTTGACGGGCCAGTCCGTCGAGTTGAGTTCGGGCATCTCCCGACAGGCTGGAACTGTTGAAGGTAAAGGCAATGACGAGCATGTGGGTTTCCTGATACTCATCCAGGGCGGAAACTCGCTTGTCGGTATTATCGGCCCGGGAAATCGCGTCATCGGCAGTGCGTTGAGCCTGGCGGGCTTCACTACGTGCTACACCGAAGGCCGCATTCAATTCCGTGATCTGCCCGGACATGATCTCGGTGCGCTCTTCGAGATGATCCTGGCGGTTGTGGGCTTCCTCGACGCGCATTTCCACCGGCGACACTCTTGACGAGATAATCTGGGCAATTCTGAGATCGTCCTGAGTGAATTTGATCTCCTGGGCCACGAGTTGTCCCGTAGAGGTGCCATGCCCTTTCACCTGGAGCTTAAGGCCAAGAAGGAGATCTTGGGGAGTATAGCTGTTGGCTTTACGAAAGAAATTCCTTTTCTGCTCCTTAATGACAGTCTCGTCGGTCACGGCA
>JAPUKI010000274.1 GCA_027295745.1 Acidobacteriota bacterium | reverse complement strand
CCCTGTTCCTCTCCCTTGAAGCCGTTCACATCCACGTACTGCACTTCAGCTGCCGTGAGCTTACGCGGCTTGTAAATCTCGGCCAGTACCTCCAGCCTGGGATCGGGAACCTTGACTGAGGCAAGATTGGGCTCAAACCGTCCCGAAGTGAAGGCGGCGGTCTCAGCCGTTCCCCCTGTCAATGCATTAAATACCGTCGTCTTGCCGCTATTTGACAGTCCAACAATCGCAATCTTCATAAGAAGGGAGGGGAGTATATCGATTATGGGCAAGCTCGTTCAACCCACCTGGCTGAGGACTCCCTCCGCCGGAGCCCAAGGTCGCAGGTTCGAATCCTGCCGGGCGTACCATTTGTTTTTCCGAACAGCTGGGATGGGTAACTGGCTCGATTGATTCTGGCCCGAGACTGTGCAACACTGAGTTCAAGCTCTCAGGAGGTTGCTGAAAATGCCTCCGCAAGGGGATAAGCACTGCTGCAAAGTAAAAATACCGACAATCCAGCCAGGAAAGAGGATGGGCCATGAATGACGAATATCTTCATGAGGTTCTCCGCGAGGCGGAAGCTGCCTTGGAAACAACTTGTGAAACCAGGGCGGAGGCCCTAAGTCGGCGCACTTTCCTGAAGCTGACCGGAGTGGCTGGTGGGGGACTGGCACTTGCCTTTTGCCTTGAAGGAGGGAGCAGTGCTTTAGCCGCACAGGCTGGAAGCGAGTTCGTCCCCAACGCCTTCATTCGCATATCACCCGATGGCTCGATTCTGATCTACGCAAAAAACCCCGAGATTGGACAGGGCGTCATGACTGCCCTTCCCATGATCGTCGCCGAGGAGCTGGACGCTGACTGGTCGGACGTGCGTGTGGAACAGTCAGCGATCGACCAAGCGGTGTATGGCCGCCAGTCTGCTGGTGGCTCCCGATCCGTGGCCTCGAGCTGGGATCAACTGCGCAGCGCCGGCGGGGTGGCCCGCGCCATGCTTGTGTCAGCCGCGGCCCAGGAATGGGGTGTCTCGACTGCAGAGTGCGTGACAGAAACGAGTACGGTGATCCATCCTCAGAGTGGCCGGCGATTGGGATATGGCGAACTGGCCAATAAGGCAGCCGCGCTTCCGGTTCCGGACGCGCAATCTGTCATCCTGAAAAAGCGCGCAGACTACAAGCTGCTGGGCACACGGGTAGGCGGCGTCGATAACCACAAAATAGTTACCGGACAACCGCTCTTTGGTATCGATCAGGTCGTGCCGGGCATGCTCTATGCCGCCTATGAGAAATGCCCGGCCACCGGTGGCCGGGTGGGCCAGGCGAATCTGGACGAGATCCGTTCGCTTCCCGGCGTCAAGGATGCCTTCGTGCTGGAAGGCAACGGGCAGGTCGCAGAGCTTATGCCCGGAGTTGCTATTGTCGCGACTTCCACCTGGGCCGCCCTCAGCGCCAAACGCCAGCTTCGTGTGACCTGGGATGAAAGCGAGGCTTCCCAGGATAGTTGGAGTGGTGCCGTTCGACGAGCAAGGGAGCTGGCCAAGCAAGACGGCAACCAGATCATCAGCGAGACTGGCAACTTGGAGGAAGCCTTCAACAGTGCTGCCAAAACACTGGACGCCTTCTACAGCTACCCATTTCTCTCACACGCGCCGCTTGAGCCACAAAACTGCACGGCCTGGTATCGTGAGGGTGCCGTCGAGATCTGGGCTCCCACCCAAACTCCCCAGCGGGGACTTGGCAGCGTGGCCAAACTGCTCGGCCTTCCCGAGGATCGGGTTACGATTCACCAGACCCGAGTCGGAGGCGGTTTCGGCCGCCGTTTGATGAATGACTCCATGTGCGAGGCCGCGGCCATATCGAAGCAGATTGGTGCACCGGTAAAACTGCAGTGGACGCGCGAAGACGATATGGCCCACGACTTTTACCGCGTCGCGGGCTTCCATTCCTTCAAAGGCGCAGTCGATCAGTCGGGCAAACTTTCAGCCTGGCAGGATCACTTCGTGACCTTCTCCAGTGACGGGCAGCGTCCTGTCAGCGGAGGCAATATTGGCGAAGAGGAGTTCCCCGGACCTCTGCTTCCGAACTACCGACTGACTCAAACCATGTTGCCGCTGGCGACGCCATGCGGACCATGGCGGGCACCGCGTTCAAACGGAATTGCCTTTGCCGTGCAATGTTTCCTCCACGAGCTTGCGGTGGCAGCTGGACGCGATCACCTTGAATTTCTCCTCGAAGTGATGGGCGAGGCCCGTTGGCTGGATCCCGGAAACGACCGTGCGCTGAACACCGGTCGCGCCGCAGCCGTGATGAGCCTTGCCGCCGAAAAAGCCGGTTGGAGCAGATCGTTTCCTGCCGGGCGGGGGCTGGGCTTGGCCTTTCACTTTAGTCACGCCGGCCATTTCGCCGAAGTTGCTGAGGTGAGTGTAGACGAGAACAAAAAGCTGACAGTCCATAGAGTAACGGTAGCTGCCGATGTCGGTCCCATCATTAATCTAAGCGGTGCAGAAAATCAGTGTCAGGGTGCGGTTATCGACGGCTTCAGCACGATGCTGGGCCTGGAGATTTCCATAGAGAATGGACGCGTCCAAGAGTCCAACTTCCACCAATATCCAATCCTGCGTCTCGCCAATGCGCCAGAGGTGGAAGTTCACTTTATCGAAAGCGATTTCCCGCCCACGGGTCTTGGTGAACCCGCTCTACCGCCGGTTGCACCGGCCATCTGCAACGCGATCTTTGCCGCTACCGGTCACCGCGTGCGAGAGCTTCCGCTGACCAAGGCAGGGTTCTCAGTTCTTTCATGAATTGTGTACAATAAGAGTGTGACTGGGATGCGAAAAAGCAGTGAGAAAAATGATGAAGGCTGAAGGTGTGGCCGGACCAAAAACAACCGACGGGGACCGGGAGGTGAAGGTGGATTGGAGTGAGTTCAAGGATCTTCCCGACCAAGCCCGGGTGTGGGTTCACGGCTTCCCAGAGGAGCTGACTGGACCTCACCAGGAGATCATCCGTCAGGGCCTGGAACAGTTTCTACCCCAATGGGTGTCGCACGGAGCCCCGGTCAAGGCTGCCTTCAAGATTCTGAATGAACGTTTTGTGGTGACTGCCGCCTACTGTCAGGAGGGTGTCTCGGGCTGCTCTATGGACAGTCTCCTCCGTAACTTTAAAGCCTTCAAGACTGTCAATGGATTGGATGGTCTCAAGGGAGGTCTTCTCTACTTTCGTGACAGAGAGGGGAAGATTCAGGCTTTGGATTCGCTCAAGTTTCAGGATCTCGTTGATTTGGGAGAGGTCTGTTCGGATACCCCTGTCTTCCAAACCCTTCTGAGTACCATGGGGCAGCTACGCTCCGGTGAGTTTGAAACAACCCTTGAAAACTCCTGGCTGTCCCGTCTGCTACCAAGCTCCTGAGGATGGAATTCGGGGACAGTCCTCGAATTCTGGGAGAATTCTTGGGACTGTCCCCGAATTCCGTCTCAGCTCTTTAGGCTGACTGATATACCGTCGCGAATAGGGATGATGCTGGAGAAGAACTCAGAACTTTCGAATATGAGACGATTGTACTCAAGAATGCCACGAGTTCTTTCATCGGGCTGGCCTTCTACCACTTTGCCCTGCCATAGAACGTTGTCGGAGATGAGGAGACCGCCGCTGCGAAGGCGAGGAGTTGCCCTTTTGAAAACTTCCGGGTACTGGTGTTTGTCAACATCATTGAAGATGATATCGAACTGTCCTTCCAAATCCTCCAGAATTTCAAGTGCGTCTCCCTGATAAAAACGGGCCCGTGAGGAGATTTTTCCACGCTCAAGGGAGTCTTTCGCCAAAGCCAGATTCTCTTCGAGGAGTTCCGTTAAGATGAGTTCTCCCGAGTCCCCTAACGCCTGCCCGAACCAATAGGCTGAGTACCCAAAACCAGAACCAAGCTCCAGTACTCTGTGGGAACCAGTCAACTTCACGAACTGATAAAGAAGGCGACCCACCAGAGGACCGACAATGGGAAAATTCGTTTCGCGAGCACGGGCTTCCATTTCTTTCAGGATGGGGTCCTCCTGTGGTGTGACACGGATGAGATAGTTTTCGATGGCCGCAGTGACAATCTCCATGGTGCTCTTAGTTGTCAGCTGCCCGTCGTCTGTTGTAGCTTGTCCCTGGAGAGAGACAGCTGTGACTTGAGGCAAGAGTGAAACTCATAAGGAGAGTAGGATGGACACCACAGTTATTTCGATCGATGAAGTCAAGAGTCTATGTCTTGCAGCACTGCAGCGCAAGGGTGCGCTGCCCCATGAAGCCGACATAGTCTTTGACGATTATTTGGACGCCGAACTTCGCGGACGTGCTTCCCATGGATTTTCTTCGTTTTCAGTGGCTCTCGCCGCCTTCCCACACGAGGGCTCGTACGCTGTATCCAAGCATTCCGGTTCTGTCATCGCTATTGAGGGAAACGGTGACTGTGGTCATGTAGTGGCTCGAGAAGCGATTGATCTGGCTCTGGAACAACTCGGGGAGAGCAAGACCTGCACCATCGGGATCCGTAATATCACGCGCTTTAACTGCCCCGGGTCGATTGCTCGGTATGCCGCAGTTCGAGGGGCCATTGCCATCGTATTCGAGTACGGTGGAGCAAACTTCATGATTCCCCACGGTGGCACCCGCGAGGCTTTGTCCACCAACCCTCTGGGGATTGCCATCCCGGGTACAGATCCGCTCTTTGTCTTGGATTTCGCCACCTCCCAAAGGGCATTTGGGTACGTTTCACTGGCCAAGCTCGCCCAACAGAAAATTCCTGCGACCTGGGGAGTCGATGGAACTGGAAAACCTACCACGGACCCCAATCAGCTGGCTGCTGTTAGCCCTTTCGGAGGATATAAGGGTTATGCCCTGGCTTTAGCCTTCGAGATTCTCTCGGGTGCTTTGGTCCAGGTGCCCATTGGCCAACAGGGTCAACTTTCCACGCGAGGTGCCTTGCTTGTGCTTTTTGATCCGACCATCTTCGGGCACTCGATCCAGTCCTTCACTGAACAGGTCAGCGGTTTTCTTCAAGAGCTGGATGAGGTACCCGCTTCCGATGTAACTGTGCCGGTCAGTTATCCGGGGCAGCGTGGTGAAGAGCGTTTTCGCCAGGCCCTCAAGAGTGGGGAGATCTCGCTTCACCTATCGCTGATTGAGCAGTTACGGGACTTTGCTAAGGGTTCCTGAATGGGTTCAAAAAAGGCTTCCATTCAAGCCTTCAACAGACTTTCTCAGCCAGGGCGTGAACTCTTTTGGTTCCCCCTCGAGTTCCTGGGCAAGTTGATTCCAGGTGACCCACCTGAATTCGTAGATGTGACTTGGGTTAGGATGGAGTTTGCCGTCATACTTTCCTGACAGTAGAGCACAGTATTCGTTTTCACATCGATCGTGGTACCGTTCAAAGTAGGTGAATGCGAGAACTTTGTGTAAAGGTAGCGTTATTCCCCATTCGGTTTTTAAGCAGCGGATTCCGCTTTCTTCGTAGGTTTCATCTCTGTCATCAAGGTGGAGCGGATGAGTGGCCCCGGCCAGATCCCACAGTTTATCGAAGAGCTCGTGCTTCCTTTTCTGAAGAAGTATTTCAGCTTGGCTATTGTGAAGAAAAATTGCCACCCCTCTGTGGCGAAGACCGTTGCCCCGATGGCAAAGACTCCGTGAAGCGTACTGGATGATCTCGTCATGATCATCCACCACGATTAAGGTTTGTGACTCCTTGCCGGCAGCAGCCACCTCGGAAGAGGACTTTTTCTGGTGCGATCCAAGGCTCAAAATGGGAGGCTCCGTCGAAGGTGAAAGGTAGCTTTTTCAGGTGCCTGAATGAGTGGGGAGAGGTCTAGCCCGCGGCTGGTAACTCATGGTACGTAATGGCTTTGGTGATAAACAGCGAGGAAGCCTGTGCCAGATCGGTTTCTTTCGGTTCCTCCAGGGGTACCCCATCTTTGTCG
>JAPUKI010000273.1 GCA_027295745.1 Acidobacteriota bacterium | reverse complement strand
GATCACCAAATCAATGTTTTGAGGGAACCTCATGCTCCGGGAATAACTCCGCATAAAGAGCGGATGATGAGTGGGAAAGTCACAGAAAAGACCATCCGCCTGACAAACGGGTACGGACAGCTTTTCAGCCAGAGCCAACATGGCCTGGTTGGCATTTCCGCGAGTGACCTCCGGTCCCACCAGAAAAAGAGGACTCTTGGCTTCCGCCAACAATTTAGCCGCTTTCTCGATCCGATCGCTACTGGCGCGAAACACAGGACGCACACGAGCTGGATCCATGTTGTAAATCGGGGCCCGCACCTTCTCACTGAGAAGATCGGATGGAAAATCCAATGTCACAGGAGCCCCGGGCGGTGTAAAGGCAAATTTCATGGCGCGGCGAAGCGTCGCAGGCATGGTCCCGGCATCAACACAACTCCAGCTCCAGGCAGTAAAAGGTTCTGTGGGTTTGAGATGGTCATCCCACTCTTCAAAGCCATCTTGTCCGGCCTGACCTCTCAACCCTGCACGCCCAAAACTGATGATGAGCGGCGTACGATCCTTCCAGGCGTTGTACAGATTGCTGATGGAATTCCCCACTCCCACCTTACTTCCCATGAAATACCCAAGCTCGCCACTGGCCAGGGCATACCCCTGCGCCGTTGATACAGCCTGTCCTTCATGAGTGATCATGATGACCTGCATATCATTTGTGTTGATCGAATCCGTCATGGTGACCAAGCCGCTGGTGTTGGTATGGAATATGTACTTCACGCCAGCCGCTTTCAATTGCTCCACCAGCAAGGAGCCGGCGGTTCCTTCAAGCGTCCGAGGAGGGGCCATGCCCAGTTCATCTCCACTTCCCAAGTCCAACTGAACAGAGGCCAGCAAAGACTCGGCAGCCAGGCTGGAGATACCCACGGCCGTCACCGCTTGAATGAAATCCCTTCTGGAACTCTTTTTGGAAAGATATCGGTCTAGCGATTGGTAGATTGCTTTATTCATCTCTCTTGGCTCCTTTTAGGTGGATTGATTTTCTCATTCATGCTAACCCTTCAGGTGGTCAAAAGCAATGGTCAAGCCTCCTTATAGATTATCCTCCCGGGCACGAGCCTGCCTCAACCACTCAGTCACTTGGGGAACAAGCTCCGAATCGGGGTGGTACTGTAGGAATTCCTCAAACTCGCCGATCAGGGATGGGGTGTCCTGTCTGAGCTGATAGATTTGAGCCAGTACCAGCTGAGGGTAGGAGAAGTGTCTGGGATCCAGCGCCTTAGCCTGCTTCAGGTGTCTCTCGGCAGTGTCCAGCTGAGCCAGATAAAAGTAACTTTGCCCCAGCTGGGATTGGGCCAGCGCATCGTCCGGTTGGGTCTCCACAGCGCGCAGATTGATCGGTAAAGACTCTTCTATCTTACCTTGAGACAGAAGGGCTCCACCCAGATTGACCAGTGGAAGATAAAAATCGGCCTCCTGCTTGAGGGCCTCGCGAAAATACTCTTCGGCCTGCCGATACTCCTTCGCATGGTAGGCGGTGGTTCCCAAGTTGTTCCATGCCTCTGCAAACTGAGGGGCCATCTCGACCGCTTTCTTCAGATACTCGACAGCACCTGGTACATCACGCTTCTCCATCCGATCTTGAGCTCTCATGTATTCCTTAATGGCATCATCGGGAATGGACAAGCGGGTGGTTGAAACCGTATTTTCATCCTGATCTGCGGACCTGGGATCAAACTGAAAAGTCGTCTCAATCCTACCCTTGGAATCGCTCAAGCTGGGTCCTACTTCGATGGTCTGTTGCATTTGCCCCCAGCGCGGAACCGCGATAATCAGGGTGTACATTCCAGGAAGAAGCTTCTTGAAATTGAAGTTCCCACCGCGATCAGCAACGGTCTGGGTGGCAAACGAATCCGTGGCCCCGTGAAGAAAGATCACCGGCACCACATCCCGAAAAGGTCGGCCGTCAGCCTGTAAGAGGGTGCCCCGGAATTCGAATTGATCTTGTCCTAAGGCGTGAAGGGCAGACAGGGAAAGGGAGAGAGTCAGAAGGAAGACCATCCTCAATTTCATCGGGCCTCCAGAGATTCCATCAAACAGGCACCTTGGGTGCTTTTCTTCTTTTCCAAGGCTAAACCTTTGGGGATTCCAAGACAAGTTTGAAGATGAACAGGCTGAGTGCTCACTGAAGTTGACAGTCCTTTTTTTGTCAGATACCATCTCAAAAGAGCTATAAGAGATCACAGCCCTATCATATACTTGAGTAAAGTGTTTTCCAGATTTAAACGCAGTACAATCTACTTAAACACCCTAATCTACAGGGGCGAGAAGGAGTGTCTGTAATGAAGCAAACCTATACACTGCAAATCAATGGAGCACCCCACACCTTCGAGGCGGAGGCGGATGTTCCCTTGCTGTGGATCATTCGAGAACATCTTCAGCTCACCGGCACCAAGTTTGGCTGCGGGATCTCCCAGTGTGGTGCTTGTACGGTCCACGTGGACGGACGGCCCATGCGATCCTGTCAGCTGACGGCAAGCCGGGTAGTGGGCCGGGAGATCACCACCATCGAAGGCATTGCCGCAGATCATCCAGTGAAGAATGCCTGGATAGACATCCAGGTCCCCCAGTGCGGCTACTGCCAA
>JAPUKI010000272.1 GCA_027295745.1 Acidobacteriota bacterium | reverse complement strand
ATTGACGGTGTCGTTTTAGTGAAGGCGGCCGAAGTCGGCGAGGTGCTGGGCGCCGGCACTCCAGTGGTTGAAATTGGAGACCTGGATCATCCCTGGCTGCGAGGCTATATCGGTGAAGAGGACTTGGGCCGGGTCAAACTCGACGCCCAGGTGAAGGTCACCACCGATTCTTTCCCGGGTAAGGTCTATCCGGGTCGGGTCTCCTTCATCTCCTCGGAAGCCGAATTCACCCCTAAGCAGATTCAGACCTCCAGCGAGCGTGTCAAACTGGTCTACCGCATCAAGATAGAGGTCTCCAATCCCGAGCACGAACTGAAGCTCAACATGCCGTCGGATGCCGTGATCCTACTGCCAGAGACTGGGGCTGTGGAATGAACGCTCCCAGCCGGGGTGGGTGTACATGACGGAAGGGCAGCCACTCATCGTCAGCACCGAAAACCTTACCTGCCGCTTCCAGACACTCACGGCAGTCGATCAACTCAGCCTGAAAATCTCTCGCGGTGAGATTTTTGGACTGGTGGGCCCCGACGGTGCTGGGAAAACAACTACCCTGCGCCTCTTGTGCGGCCTGATCGAGCCAACCGAAGGCACTGCCCAGGTGGTGGGCTACGATGTTTCACGGAATCCGGAAAAAATCAAAGACCGGATTGGCTACATGGCCCAGCGCTTCGGTCTCTATCTGGATCTGACCGTCCAGGAGAACATGGATTTCTATGCTGATCTCTATGGTCTAGCCCGGGTCAAGCGCCATCAACTGATGGAGTTGCTGCTCAAAATGACCCGCATGGGACCTTTCCTGGAAAGACAGGCAGGAAAACTTTCCGGTGGCATGAAACAGAAACTTGCTCTCATGTGCACACTATTGCATCAGCCGGAAATTCTCTTTCTGGATGAGCCGACCAGCGGGCTCGATCCGGTGTCACGCCTTGACTTTTGGGGGATCCTCTATCAGCTGGTCAAGGATGGAGTGACGGTCCTCATCACGACTGCCAATCTGGACGAGGCAGAACGCTGTAATCGAGTGGGACTGATGTACCAAGGAAAGCTGATCCGGTGCGATGCACCAGAGGCCTTACGGACCGAACTCCAGGAGGTCTGCTACGCAGTGACCTCATCCAGTCCCAGGACTGCCAGGAAAATTCTGTCAAGCTCCACAGGTGTCTTGAGCGTGGAGTTTGCGGGAGCAGTCCTGCATCTTTTCCTCTCTCCCTCCAGCGTGTCACC
Organism: Acidobacteriota bacterium; assembly: GCA_027295745.1. Taxonomy (GTDB): domain Bacteria; phylum Acidobacteriota; class UBA6911; order RPQK01; family JADFOI01; genus JADFOI01. The sequence goes on along the minus strand of JAPUKI010000272.1, from coordinate 1,758 downwards.
CACAGCGCTGGAAAGGTCGCTGGAGGAAGCTGGCTGCGGGCCAGCCCAGCTCACACCCATTAAGCCCTCCCTGGAAGATGTCTTTATCGCACTGGTCCGGAAACAGTCGCGGGAGGCCGCATGAGTGCCGAGCTCAGTGTGCAAGTGGAAAGTCTCATGAAGAGATTCGGTGACTTTGTGGCGGTCGACCATGTCACCTTCAATGTAGAGAAGGGAGAGATCTTCGGCTTCTTAGGTTCCAATGGTGCCGGTAAATCCACCACCATTCGAATGCTCTGTGGATTACTGCTTCCATCCGGGGGAAGCGCCTGGGTGGAAGGATTCGACGTGTTTACCCAGAGCGAGGACATCAAGCAAAACATCGGCTACATGTCCCAAAAGTTTTCTCTTTATGATGAATTAACGGTTGAAGAGAACATCGACTTTTTCAGCGGAATTTACGGCACGCCCAGGGATTCACGCCGGCAGCTCAAGCAGGAGGTGCTGGAAATGGCTGGGCTTGAGAAACAACAAAAAACCATGACCCATCTGCTGCCGGGTGGTTGGAAGCAGCGATTGGCCCTGGGCTGTGCAATCTTGCATCGGCCACCGGTTTTATTCCTGGATGAGCCAACTTCAGGAGTCGATCCCATCGCCCGCCGCCAGTTTTGGGAACTGATTTACCAGCTCTCCGAGAGAGGGCACACCATATTCGTAACAACCCACTACATGGATGAGGCTGAGTACTGCCATCGTCTGGCTCTGATGCATGAGGGTCGAATTATCGCCCTGGATACTCCCAGAGCTCTGCGGAGGTCCTTCCAATCACAAAGCCTGGAAGAGGTCTTTGTCGCTATGATCAAAGAGCAGGAGCAAGAGTTGTGAATCTACTTCGCATCCGCGCGGTGGCTCGCAAGGAGCTCCTCCACATCCGGCGTGATGTGCGCAGTCTGATCATCTCTCTGCTGTTGCCAGTCGTGATGCTGCTGCTGTTCGGATACGCCCTGAACCTCGATGTGGACCGGATTCCTACTCTGATTTACGATTCCGATGAAAGTCCGGAAAGCCGAGCGCTGATCGCACGCTTTGAGGGATCCCGATATTTTCAAATTTTGGGGTCAGTGGAGGATTACCGAACCATAGAAGACTGGATCGACCGTGGGGAATGTTTGATCGGTGTGGTGATCCCCCAGGGTTTCGCCCGCAACCTTCTCACTGGCAAACAGGCCCAGGTACAGCTGCTGGTCGATGGAAGCGACTCCAACACCGCCTCAATCGGCCTTGGATATGCTGAGGCCATCGTGGCCAATCATGCCTCGGCTCTGCAAATCCAAAGGAGTGGGGAAGCCGTTTCCCTGCCAGTAGAGGCACGGTTACGCGTTTGGTACAACAGCGACCTGGAATCCAAAAACTACATCGTCCCGGGACTGCTGGCGGTCATTCTGATGATCATCTCCGCCTTGCTCACCTCCCTGACGATTGCCCGAGAATGGGAAATGGGAACCATGGAGCAGTTGCTCTCCACCCCTCTGCGTCCGGCTGAACTGGTATTGGGCAAAATGTCCGCCTATTTTGCAGTCGGCGCAGTCGATACCGCAGTCGTCATTGTGGTGGGTGTCACCATCTTCCAGGTTCCACTGAGGGGAAGCGTGTTCTTCCTGGCAGCCACATGCTTTGTGTTCCTATTTGGGGCTCTTTGTTGGGGGATCTTACTCTCTGCCATGGCCAGTTCCCAGTTAATGGCCTATCAGCTGGGCATGATGACATCGTTTCTTCCCG
>JAPUKI010000271.1 GCA_027295745.1 Acidobacteriota bacterium | reverse complement strand
CCGGGATCTTTATCCGTGGCTGGGCGGGTGTTCTTTCCAATAGGCCATTGCCCGCTCCCAATCGGCCACAGCCTTGGGCCCATTAGTATGGAGATGTGCGACAAAGCGATCCCACATGCGAGGCCGGAATCCCAGGAACTCGCAATAATTGGGGCCTACCTTTCGGTTAGCCTGCCGCATCTCCCTCCGTTTAATCTGGTACTCCAAAATAATTCTTAGGGTGTCGGCATCTGTCCAGTCCGCTTTAAACCAGATCAAACGCCTGCCCTTCCCTATGAGGTAGAGCATGTCCGGAAGGATCCCATAGGCCCGGTGTGCAGCTCCCTCCAAACTGTCAACCAGGATGGGGCGCTTGATCTCATATTGAGACTGAAAAGCTCTCGCTTGATCCAGCTTCTGTTCGAATCGGGTGTGATGGGGACGGAGTTCTCCCGGATGTGCCTCCCGGGTATAGACAAACACGAAGTCGAATCCTTTGTCCCGAAATTCGGTGGCAAGTTTTTCCATAGCCGGCCCGGCTATGCCGCAGAACGGTCAGGTTAAGCTTCCGAATTCAAGAACGACATTGGATTGGGCCGTAAGATCTGACAACTTCACTTTCTTTCCGTCCTCAAGACGGGTGGCCTCGAAATCCGGTGCTGCTGTACCGACCTTTAGCGTCTGTTGAAATCTTAAAAAATCCCCCTCTTCTTCCCCACCGGGAAGATACCCCTCGTAGTTGTATGGAAGATCCTGAGTCATGATTCTTACCTCTCTACCACCTCCTTGACTCTGTCTTTGAGCCCGGGCGTGATTCATTGATTTTCCCTCGATGTGGGCTGTGATTCTTATGAGATGTTACGCTCGGAGCGGCGGAGAAGGCAATGGAAAAGCCAAGCTGTGTTGGAACGATTCACGTGGGAGAGAAATAATGCTCAATATGAGATAATTTTGTGCGCTGATGATTCTTACACCCAAGCGGGTTTCGTGGCTGGTGTGCACCTGGTTTTTTCTGCTCCCACAGTGCCGGAGTATTGAAGAAGCGACCATCGAGAACCTGCAAGAGGAAAGCACACTGACTGAATATCAGATGACCTCCCTGACAGGTCGAAGAGATGGTGATCGGCTGCCCGTCCAACTCGTTTTTGAAGCCTCGTCTTCGAGCTTACGTATGGACTTGCTCTTTCGCATTGGTGTTCCGACCCGTCTGGAGTCCGGTCAGTATCAGTGGAATCGGCAGGATGAGGTTCTGGAGGGACTGGTTGGAGCCAGCTCCGTGACCTTCCTGGGAGGACAGTCCGACAATCCCAATCTGGGTGGCGTCTTCCAACTTTTCTCAGCCAGTGGTGTTCCCACCTATAAAGTCACACTCCCAACCAGCGAAGTGAAACGGCCCGGCACTCCATTGGTGATTCCGTCGCACTGAGTACTGTCGCCTGGGGCTAGCTGTGCATGACCTCAACATCACGAATTCAAAAGCCCAGGAAATTCCTCCACCGGTTGCGGCAAAACTTTCGAAGGCGCATAATCACCTCCACAGTCAGATGACTTTTCTTAATCCAAACAAACGCAGTTCACAGGAAGGGCCCCATGGTTGAACGACGTGACGCTTAGAAAGAGGAGTAATCGAGAATGCAGTGTAAAAGCGCTATCCGATTCGTGACACTAGTGACCGTCTGCTTGCTTGTGATTCCCCTTCTGGCGCTGGTCCAACAGCCGGAAGCAGGAGAGAACTCCCCCACTGAAGGCAATGGGGAAGAACTGGTGCGCACCCTATGCGCCTCCTGTCATTCCGTGGAGAGGGCCGTGCCTGGAGGAAGAAGCCGGGAGGAATGGGAAAGAACGGTTCAGGATATGGCTTCTCGAGGAACCCGGATTCTCAGCGCAGACGCAGAATCCATCATCAACTATCTGGCTGAGCACTACCCGATTGGTGCTGGGCCTATGCTGGAGCAGCGGCTTATGGTCTGGGTCGATCACCAGGGAAATGTGGAACCGCTGGCAGCACCTCCTCGAAGCTACATGCGGCCGCGACTCTCACCGGATGGCACCCAGGTGGCCGTGGAAGTCTTATTGGACAAACGGGATATCTGGATCTTTGACATCCCCAGCGGTGAGCTGCGGCGATTGACCTATGAGGGGACCAATCGTTCCGTCCTGTGGAGTCCCGACGGCCAACGGGTGCTGTTTGGCTCCGACCGGCACCAATCCCCTGAAGGAGGACGATCATTCCGTGACGATCATGAAGCTTATTGGATGCCAGTCGATGGAAGTGGGGAAGCTGAGCGTCTGACTTATGCCGAACTCAATCACGGGCCTCAACGGTGGACCCCCGATGGCAAGACTCTCTCTTTCTATGAGATTCACCCTGAAACCGGCCGCGATATCTGGATGCTCCCCTTTGAGGGAGATCGAAAGCCCTGGCTTTTCCTCAAGACCCCCGCTCTGGAAGGAGGCATCGCTTTTTCAGCCGATGGACACTGGCTGGCCCACACCTCCGATGAGACCGGCGAGCGTGAGATCGTGGTCCGAGCCTTTCCCGAGGCCGAGCCATCCCATCAGGTTTCCAGGGGTGGAGGAATCGAAGTGATCTGGCCCCCCCTCAGCAAAGACCTCTTTTACCGCAATGGGAACAAGCGGATGGCGGTAGAGATCAGCACGACTCCTACCCTGACTGTGGGGACCCCTCGAGTCCTGTTTGAAGGGGACTTTGTCCCCAGTTCCGGCTCCCGTGCCAACTGGGACGCCAGCCTCGACGGCCAGCGATTCCTCATGCTCAAGAAGGTGGAGTAGGCTACGCCGGGCTGCTCTGATTTGTGTCCCTACGCAACCAACCTGGATCGATCAAATATTCTTGAAAAAGAATTGGCTACCGGATACTAAATAAGCTATTATTAAGCTACTACGAAAGGAGATCTGGGCCGTTGCTTTCTCTCGACCCTAAAAAACTGGCGGCCAGCTCGATCCCTATTGGCACGGGCTGGCTTCTGGGCTCTTGCATGGAGGCCCGGGGTAAGCAAGATCTCTGGATCAGGCAAAAGCCGGAGGTCCTTCAAGTCCTGCGC
>JAPUKI010000270.1 GCA_027295745.1 Acidobacteriota bacterium | reverse complement strand
AACGCGGCCGACATCCTGGGTAAAGACTGCGGCCTGCAGCCCGTATTCGGTGGCATCAGCCTGGCGAAGCGCTTCCTCGAAGTCATCGTAAGGGATCAAACTGGCGACTGGAGCAAACGTTTCCTCCTTGACCACTTTCATATCCGGCTTCACATTAGCCAGTACCGTGGGCCAGTAGACGGACCCTTCGCGCCGTCCCCCCGTCAAGACCTCCGCACCACCTTCCGCGACCTCACTGACCCAACCCTCGATTCGCTCAGCCTCGCTTTCGTCGATCATGGGTCCCACATCGACCTCCTCATCCAGGGGATCACCGACCACCATCGCCTGGCTGGATTGCACGAATTTTTCCGTGAAAGGTTCAAAAATCGCCCGGTCGCCGTAAATCCGTTGTACCGACAGGCACACCTGACCTGAATTATAATAGGCGGCCACGGCACAGCGCTTTGCCACTACCTCCAGATCAGCATCAGAAGCCACAATGACGGGGGAGGTGTTGCCCAGTTCGAGAGTGATTTTCTTGATCCCTGCCACCTGTGTGATCCGTTCTCCCACTTCCGGGCTGCCTGTGAAAGTCACCTTTGCCACCCGGGGATCACGCACCAGCCCCTCTCCCACCGTTCTCCCCGATCCAACCACCAGATTGATACCGCCCGCAGGCAGTCCCGCCTTCTCCAGAATTCGGCACAGCATCACGGAGGTCATGGGAGTGCTGCTGGCCGGTTTCAGCACGACGCTGTTGCCTGCCGCAATGGCTGGTGCCACTTTGTGTGCTACCAGGTTGAGGGGAAAGTTAAAGGGAGCAATGGCCGCCACCACTCCGACCGGGCGGCGAACATAAAAACCGAAGAAACCCTCTCCGGCCGGCACCGCATCCAAGGGTACTGTCTCTCCGTGAATGCGTCCCGCTTCTTGTGCGGCAATCGAGAAGGTGCTCACACCTCGGTCCACCTCAAGGCGTGCGAACTTCAAAGCTTTTCCGGCTTCCAGTGCAATGGTACGGGCGATCTCCTCGCGCTGCTCCCGAATCAGCAAGGCCGTGCGCTCCAGGATTTCGCTTCTCTTGTGGGCCGGCAGCGCTGCCATTACAGGAGCGCATTTATGGGCCGCTGCAATGGCGGCATCCACCTCCTCTTCCCGGGCCGTCGGCAAGCTCGCAATAACCTCTCCGTTGTACTTGTTACGGACCTCCAGCGGGGACCCTCCGCCCACCCAGCGCCCTTCAATAAACAGCTGTGCTTCGCCGCATTCCAATGAAGGACTCATGAACTTTCCTTTCAGGTTGAGAAATCCGGGCTACAGTTTGAACAACCGCTTGGCATTTTCTTGGTAGATCTTCTTCTTGTCTTCGTCCGAAGCCGTCAGCCCGCTGAGCGCTCTGATGGTGTCGCGAATATACTTGGAGCCCCCCTCCGAGTCAAAAGGATGGTCCGTCGCAAACACAACCTGATCCGCGCCAAAAAAATCCACTCCACACTCCAGGGCTGCAAGTGAACCATTGGTTACGGTGTCTGCGTAGAACATCCGGAAGTACTCGTGGGGATGCTTTTCAAGTCGATCCAGCAAGCTCTTCCCCTTTTGGGATTTGGCCAGCTTGTTATATCCCTCCAGGATTCTTCCCTCCGTAAAGGGTACGAGACCACCCAAATGATGGGTAATGACTTTTAGATTGGGATACTTGTCGAATATTCCCCAAAGCACCAGCCGGGTCATGGCTGCGGCTGTGTCGTAGGGCCAGCCAAAGATATGCCAGATCTCAACTTGGGACTCATCCTCAGCAGGATAATCGGCAAAGCGGAAATTCCTGGCCGGATGAAGCAAAATCGGCAGGTCGTATTCTGCAATTTTCTCAAAGACCGGTAAAAAGTCAGGATGATCGAGGGCACGCCCTTTCATGGGCGAGAAAATCTGCACACCTTTCAACCCCAGCTCATTGATCGCCCTGTCCATCTCTTTCAGAGCCCCATCCACATTGTTCATGGGAATCGAGGCCACTGCAGCCACGAAACGGTCAGGATATTTGGCCACTAACTCGGCCATCTCATCGTTGCCGATCCGGGCAAGCTCTAAGGCATCTTCCGGTCCCGCCAGCACTTCCAGCGGAGGATTGGCCAGTGTCAGCACCTGCACATAGTCCTCAAACATATCCATGATCTTGAATCTCGTATCGAGATCCCACAAGGCGGGGATGTTTTTGACACGTGCTGCCAGGATCGAACTCAACTCGGGGGGCGCCAGCTTCAGACGCTGTTCATTAAACTTCTGGGTTAAAATATGGTTAAAGACATCGATTTTCATCATGCTTGGCTAAACCTCACGGTAAGAGATACCACAGATAATAGACGATAGACAATAGACCACAGACCACAGACAGCTGACAACAGACAACATCCGGAACTTGGAACTTGAAGGGCGTGTTGCTCAGATGATTCTATAGTCTATTCGCCCCACTGAGGCGGCTCCCACACTCCGGTCCCTGCGGTTGGGAGAGTGTGGGAGCGGCCTCAGGTGTAAAGTGCCAGCACATGGTTTACAACTTGCGCCAGGACATCCTTTACACTTTTATGGGCTCCTCTCCCTGGTTTCGTGGAGAAAGCCACCACCGGTGGTGGCCTTCTCCACGCGATTCGAGTCCTTTACGGGCTTCAGAAAGCTGGAACGAGCGCTAAGCGCGCTGAAACCTGGAACCTGGAAGCTGGAACCCTTAGTGGGCGCCCTTGACAAACCGGATCTGGGTTTCTAGAGTCAACACTAGCCGGGATTATGCATAGGTTTTCGTGACGAAGTGCCGCAGGCGCCGCGATGACAAGGCTTGCGAGGGCACCCGCAAACGTACTCTTGAGTACGTTGAGGAGGCCGACCGAGTGCAACGCTGGCGGTGCAGCACGCCGGGTGATTTCGGCGCTGCAGTAGAGAATTTATGCATAGTCCGGGCTACGGAAGCATAACGCAGTCGGCGAGGATGTTTGCGGCACTGCAGTAGAAAATTTATACATAATCCCGGCTAAAGTTCTTGAGAGATCATGAAAGCTCAGCCACCATCACTTCCCTCGATACACGGCATCATCGGCGCCTGTTTGACCCCGTTTGACCAAGAAGGAAAGGTTGACTACCACGCCCTGGAGAAAGAAATTGATTTCATCGTGGAGGACGCCGATGCGATCTCCATCGCTGCAGTCGAGGCCGCAGAGTACACCGTCTTGTCTCTCGAGGAGCGGAAAGAATTGATGCGTCGGGCAACCGAGATGGTTGGCAAACGCATCCCGGTGATTCTGGGCGCGTCCCACCCTGCCCACGTAAAGGTTATCGAACTGGCCGAATACTGTGCCAGTCTGGACGCCGACATGGTACAGGTCCTGATGCCGCTGCGGCCCTGGGGAGGTCAACCTGCCATGCAGGAGTTGGTCGATTACTTTAGCGAGGTGGCCATGGCCAGCCCCTTGCCGATCGTGGCCTACCATAATCCAGGCCCCGGCGCTGACCCCAACATGGAAAATACCATTCAGTTGAGTACTATTTTCAATGTCTCCGTTTTTAAGGAGAGTTCACGCGACATCATTAAGATCACACGGATGATCGAAGAAATAGAGTTAAGCGGTAACGCTCGTTATTTCACCACCATGCAGCCGCTTTTAATGACGCTGGTGATGGGCGGATCGGGTGCCACCATGCCACCCCCGGGGACTCGGATCGGTGCTCAGGTGGTTAAGGCCTTCCGCGAGGGAGATCAGGAACGGGCGCAGTACTGGCAACGATTCTACTCCATGTTCCCGGCCAAGTGGGCAGCCTACGGCCTGCCGCCCATCATGAAATCAGCCATGAAGCATTTCGGCCTGGATCTAGGAGACCCCGTCCCTCCTTTCAAACCGGTTACACCTAGAGATCACGCTCAGATCGGAGAATTCTTTCGTCAGATTGGCTTGCTTGAGAAGGGGGAACCAGCGGAGGTTTCCATGAGCGAAGTTGTCGCTAAGCTCGGAAAAGAAGACACTTTCATCCGCTAGCACCTGGTCGCTGCCGAATGGACCATTACCTGGAGGATTTGTGCTGACTTCGTTTTTGGCGATCGGGTTGTTCGCTGCAGTCGTAATCTTTTTGTTCGCGCTTAGGCCGAATCATCTGCTGGAGCCAATCAAGCAGATGTCAGATTCCTTCGTCTCCTTTCTCCTGAGTTCCACCTCGGAATTTGGCAGCGAAATGACCCAGGAGGGCTTGGAGGACCAACGGTTGTGGCGCCAGCGGCGGCTTAGAGATCTCCATCTCACGACACCGAAGCCGGCCACAAGCAAGCGCCGCAAGATCCTGGTGCTGGGAGGTGGAAGCGGAGGTCTGGTAGCCGCGACACAGCTGGGGATCAATCTGGGCAAGGATCACGACGTGATACTGATCGATCGACGGACCGAACACATCTTCATGCCGGCTTTCCTTTTTTTGATGGTGGGGCAGCGACAACCGAAGGATGTCGTGCGCAAGCTGGAGAGACTTGAGCAACGCAATGTCCAAGTGATCCAGGCCCAGATTGAGGGGATCGACCCCCAGCGCCAGGAGGTTCTGCTGGATAGCGGTCCCATCTCCTATGACTACCTGATCATCTCACTGGGTCTGCGCACGGCACCGGAGCTCATCCCGGGCTTTGCTGAGGCAGCTCAACACAGCTGGGAGTTGGAGGCCACACTGCGCTTGCGCAAGACTCTTGAATCCTTTCAAGAGGGTCGGATTCTGGTGGGGATTCCACCCGGGCCCTACAGGTGCCCTCCTGCACCCTACGAAGCCCAGTGGATGCTGGACACTTACTTTCAAGAGCGAGGGCTGCGCGATAAGGTACAGATTGAATTCTTTTCCCCCAACCCGGAGCCGGCAGGAGAAGATCGCACTCCGGCGGTATGGATGGACGCGCAGAGCAAGAAGCGAGGAGTCCAGCAGCATTACTCATTTTCGGTTCAGTCCATCGATTCCCAGCGCAAAGTCGTCAAGGCCCTGTACGGCTACGAACTCCCCTACGATCTGCTTTTTCTGGTGCCACCCCATCAACCAGCTCAGGTGCTGCTGGACAGCAGCCTGGTCGAGACAGTAGCAGGCATCCGGGTAGACTACGATACCCTGATGACGCGGTGGGGCAATGTGTACTGCATCGGTGACTGCGCTAACATGCCGGTCTCCAAATCGGGCGGCGTCGCCCATCAACAAGCTGAAGTGGTAGCTCACAACCTTACGGTGGAACTGACGGGTGAGGGCGAACCCACAACGTTTCAGCTACACACACTATGACTGCTGGCTTTCGGCGCGGGTCGCGCCGCCGCCAATCGTACCGTCCTTCCGGCAGGCTGGCCTCCCTTTGGTGTGCCTGAGAGTCGTACCTGGGGACCTTCCCGGCTGATCTACTGGGGAAAGGTTGGCTTTGAAAAATGGTGGCTCTGGCGCTACTTCTAAGGAATTCGGGGACTGTCCCCGAATTCCTTAGGGATAGAGGGGCCAGAAGATCGGCAGCACCAGCAGGACAACCACCAGGATAATCAGCGTGAGGGGCAAGCCTACCTTGATATAGTCGGTGAAGCGGTAGCCGCCGGGGCCCATGACCAGCATGTTGGCCGGGTGGGCCACCGGGCTCATAAAACTAGCCGAGGCAGCTACCGCCACCGTCATCAGGAGGGCCTGCGGGGACATGCCTAAACTGGATGCGGTGTGAAACGCAATGGGAGCCATTAGCACCGCCACAGCGGGTGTGGGCATGACCTGGGCAGCCAGGGCGGTGATGCCAAACAAACCGGCAAGCAGGGCCAGTGGCCCAAGTCCACCGATCGGTGAGAGGACAGCTTCGGCCATATATTGGGCGCCGCCGCTGTCCTGGATGGCAACGCCCAGGGGCAGCATACCGGCGATAAGGAAGACCGCGCGCCACTCGATAAAGCGGTAGGCCTCATCCATCGTCAAGCAACCCGTCAAGATCATCACGGTTGCTCCTGCCACGGCAGCAATGTAGATGGGCATCCACCCCAAGATCACCGACAGCACCACAGATGCCATCACCAGGGTAGCGATGGGAGCTTTGTGGAGCAGTGGCACTGCTTGCACTGCCCCTGTAAGCACCAGAAAATCCGGCTCATCCCTCAGTAGCTTCAACTTCTCTCGAGGACCGTGGAACAGCAGAGCGTCTCCGAAGCGCAGTGCTATGTCTCGCATATTGGTGCGATAGACTTCACCTTCGCGCCAGATAGCCAGCACACTTAACCCGTACTTTTCGCGGAAGTGAAGCTGGCCCAGTGTCTTGCCAACCAGGGTGGTGTGAGGGGTGAGAACCACTTCTGTCAGGCCGATGCTTTCCGACTCCAGCTCGCTGAGGTGTGGCGAGGCCTGGCGCTCCATTTCCAGGCTCTGGAGGCCCCGCATCGTCACTAAGTCTTCCAGCTCTCCTTCAACCAGCAAAGTGTCACCAGCACTGAGTGTTTCTGAGGGCTTGGGCATCAGGTGGGTTTTCCCCTCACGGACGATTCCTAATACCGTCACACCGAAGGCATCCCCCAGCCGGCTCTCGGACAAGGTCTTACCGACCAACTGCGATTCCTCAGGGACACCCACCAGGAGAAGCCTTTCGTTCAGTTGATAGACTTTGGATTGGTCGACTCTGGAGACGATAAGGTTGGGATCCTCCCGCAGCTCATCCAGTTTTGCACGTGCTGCCTGTACCAACAAGATGTCTCCAGTCTGTAGGGGAGTATCCTGCAGGTGACTTCTTCGAGAGACACCCTGGCGCCAGATGGCTAGGACGTTTACCCCCTTTTGACCTCGAAAGTCCACTTCCTTCAGTGTCCGGCCCAGGAGTGCGGAATCGAGGGAGAGCCTGATCTCGGCCACATTAATCTCAGTTGAAACCAGTCTCTCGACACTCACGTCATCGTCCTCAACCACAAGCTGCTGCCCACGGAGTTCGGTGAACTGAGTCGGCTGTCCCTGAACCAGTAATCTGTCCCCAGATCGAAGAGTCTTGTTGGGATGAGGTGCTAAGTGAGTGTGCCCATCTCGGATAATGCTAATGACGATCAATCCCAAAGCCGAGCCCAGGCGGCTTTGAGCCAGACTCTTTCCAGCCAATAAGGAGTCGGACCCCAAAGCTACGATGAACATTTGCTCATCCAAGTTGAAAAATTTTTTCAGATCTGTTGGGCGGCCCACAGACGCCTTGCTCAAGTCTCTAGTGGGCAGGAGGTGGCGCCCAAGCAAGGCCATAAACGCTATACCGGCTATCATCACCAAGAGGCCAACCGGCGTGAAATCGAAAAACCGAAAAGGGCCCGTACCGAAGCCATCCGCCAAGTTACTGATGAGAATATTCGGTGGTGTCCCGATAAGGGTGGTGAGCCCACCCAGGAGTACGGCATAAGATAAAGGAATCAATAACTTTGAGGGTGGAGTGCCGGTGCGGCGGGCAATATCCATGACCACGGGCAAGAGCAGTGCGGCCACACCCACGTTGTTCATGAAAGCCGACAGGACACCTGCCGCCAGCATGATCACCATTAAGAGTCTGGCTTCACCGTGTTTGGCCAGGCGAAGGAGAAAGCGGCCTACCAGGCTGGCCACACCAGTCCGGGAGAGGCCGCCGCTGAGAATGAAAACTGCCCAGACGGTCACCACCGCTGGGTTACTGAAGCCGGATATTGCCTTCTCCGGAGTGACCAGACCGGTCAAAACCAGGCTCACTAAAACCACCAGGGCCACTACATCCGCCCGCAGCCACTCGGTCACAAACAGCACAACGGCCAGCAGGAGGATGGCCAGAATCATGACCATCGGAAATGTCAATCGAGAGTCCCCTTATCGTCCTGCATCCACGAGAACTTGAATTTCGCGGCCACCTGGAAAAAGCCTTCCACCAGACTCAAAAGTCGGTCCTTTCCAAACACACGCCGGAAAGCTAAAAAATCATAACATAGATTACTTTACGGGAATGAGCACAAGCAGTCGGGTGGGCCTGGAAGAGGCGCCACGAGTGGCTCGCGACGACCTGGTGTGAGAAATCCGGGCCAGGATTCAGGAATGATCTGCCGTCGAAGTGGTTGAGGATTTGACCAGAGCTCTTGAACTGACCTTCAGCAGGGCCAGTTGAGAAAAAAGGAAACCCCCACCCTCAGAAGGAAAGGTTAGGCCTCTGATAGCTGACCTTGCCCCCCACAATCGTCAAAACCGGCTTTATAGACGGGATGTCATCCACGGGGATGGTGAAATAATCCTTGTCCAAGACCACGAAGTCCGCCAGGTTCCCAACTTTTAGAAACCCAATGTCCTCCCTTGCCAGATACTTCCTTGCCCAGGTGGTATGGGTCTTTAAGGCTGTCACTCGGTCCACGGCTTCCGATGCATCGCCGTAGATCTTCCCGTCCTCGCATTCTCGAGTCACTTCCCACCACAGATTGGACCAGGGAGTGTTCCCATCCTCTCTGAAGTGGGTGTCGGCTGCATGGGCGACATACACACCCCCTTCCACAAAGCTGCGAATGGGCTTGACCCAAGTGGCATACTGCTCGCCATACCAGTTGACGGCAGTCCTTGCGCAGCCTGCGTTATCCGGTCCGGCAATGATTCCATAATGCTTGAATTTGGCAATTTGGTCGGGCCTGACAAATCTCAAATGTTCCAGGGTATGCTCCTTGGCGCGCACCTCTTCAATCGTCATTCCAGTTTTTTCCATGGCTTCTTCGAGGGCTTCAAAGAAATAATCAATGGTCTTATCGGCCCCACCATGAATCTGCACCGTTCGCAATTGGGCGTCCAGCATCCCCTGGATCTGCTCTCGTTCCAGGTTGCCGTGAGCGCCTCGGCAGGGTTCTACTCGTCCTAACATCTCCGCCACCACGGGGTCGATGGGAGGAACATCCGTACACCAGACGTCCCCGCTGAAAGTGTCAAATCCTTCAAGACTTACACCCGCTTCCCAAAGAAACTCACTGCTACTCATCCCGGTATGATCTCCATAGAACTTGAAGTAGTCGGGTTGTCCTGAGAGCTCGGCATGCATGTAAATAGCGAAACGGGTCGGCATTCTCTCCAGGCTGTCCAGGAGGCGGTAGGCCTTAAAGATGGCAGGAGTATGCACCCGGCTTCCAATAGTGGTCACGCCAAAGGAAGCAAAGTGACTCATTTCTCGCTCAATAGCTGTAGCCAGCACCGTCTCGTGTCCGGCCATGACTGCGCCGTTGAGAAAAATTTCACGGACTCGCCCCCCCACCACCGCTTCATCTGGTTTACCCGCATACTTGGGAGCATACTCATCCAAGAGCTTGCGTCCCGCCGTGTTGAAAATGTAACTGCTGATGGGAGCGCGCACAAAAACCGGGTGCTTGGGAGCCAGTTCGTCCAGGAGCCTTTTATTGAGCACTCCCCGCGCTATGGCCAGAGGACCCACCCGGCGGGGAATGGACATCCATATAGGCAGCCCGACTTCCACCTCCTCTTCCAGCTTCATAAGCCGTTCCCGGACGTTTTTGAGTACTTCTTCGACGTCATCACCTCCGACGGAGGTTGCATAAAAGGGAAGCTGCAACCCTTCGCTATGGTTATCGATGGCGTAGTTGTGGATGTGACTATGTTTTTCGATCAGTCCCGGGACCACAGTCCTGCCTCCCACGTCGAAGGTGCGCGTGGTCGGACCCTCCAGTCTCAGTATTTCCTCATCGCTGCCTAATGCCAAAATCCGTCCCTCTCGAACGGCCATCGCCTCAATGATGGTTCCGGGGGACCCGGGAAGGGTCAAGGCATCATCATCCATGGTGACAATCTTCCCGTTGTGAATAATCACTTCTGGATATTGGACCAGAATAGAAGGAATCTCCTGTGCCCCAATCCATGCTACTGAAAGCACAACTATAAACGCCCCAAGCAGCCAAACTCTTCGTTTCGTTCCTAATGCCGACATTTTCTAACCTCCTTAGGATCCTCTTCTCACATGGAAAACCAGTAGATCCCCTTCCTCCCGAATCTCCCACACTTCATGTCCCGTCTTCCTCGTCCAAGCCGGAGTATCCGACTTCGATGCAGGATC
>JAPUKI010000027.1 GCA_027295745.1 Acidobacteriota bacterium | reverse complement strand
GCAGAAGGCCGGGCCGGGCCCTATCCAGCAGCGCCAGGAGGCCCGCCTCGCTGGCCTCCTGCAGTTTTTCAAACACCGCAATCTCTTCTTCGCTGTGGACGAGCTTCACGCGCATGAGCAGGTCAGCGGCCGATTCAAAAGTGGCTCGGGGAAAGGCCCTGCGAACGCGGTCGAAAGTTGTATAACTCAGCCCGGCCTCTGGGTTTCGAAGCAACCCGGAGAGGTTGCCCACACCAAAGCGGACCTCAGTCAGGTTCAATTCGCGCAGGCAAGCAATCAGTTGGGCGGACTTCGGCCCCTCGAAATCTGTCCGCACATTCATGCCCCAATCTTTTTTGGCCTCCATTTCTCGCGCTGCTCTTGCGCCGTCAAAGATAGCCGTGAGGTTTCCTTCCAGCGGAAACACGACCCACTCGGGAGCGTCACGGCTATCGGTCAGGTACCTTACGTCGGCGTTGTTTTCAGCTTGCTGGGTGGTAATGAGACAATCGAAACCCTGCTCTTTCATCGGCTCCCGAACCCGTTGCCATCGGCGGGCCAGTTCTTCTTGAGAAAAGCCCTTCGGGATGTCGCCCACGGATGAGGAGGTGAATCCGCCTCCGCCGGGGGTGGGGGCTGATTGGCTTCCTCCGCCGCAGCCGGTTAGAAACGCAGCAGCTAGCGAGGCAGCAAACCCTCCTTGCAGCAACTCCCGGCGCGATATTCCTTCCTCTCCAGTTTTCCTAGCAAAACTTCTGAGCATCGGAACCTCCTTATTGTTTAACCTGAACTATTTAACCTGCAGGCTATTGAGAACTGTATAGGTAATGTCCTATTTGAGAGGTAAGAAAAGGGGAATGTGGGAGGCACCTCAGGTGCCGAATCCGAAAACCGATCCTGAAATGGCTCCCATTTATCGGGCACAGGATGACTGGTCCCCATTATTTTCCTCACAAGTGGAATTCGGCACCTGAGGTGCCTCCCACATTCCGGAGGCCTTTCCAATCCTAACTGTTAGGGCGAGCCACCCACCGGTGTACACGATGTCCTGATACACATTGCAAACGATGTCCTGATACCAAGCACCACCGACTCGGCCCTACGGGGGCCTCTGGGCTGCCGTGAGGTCTCATTGCTTATCCTCCTGCCCAGAATATAGATGGAGCAGGACATTATTTATACAGTTCTCACTAGTAGGAACCAAACATGGATTATGGATCGAGTTGTGATAACCAGCCGTGACTTCCGGAGTGGATAAGGCTCCATTCAGCAGATCAATCATACGTTAAGCCGGAATTTCCGATATTGAGCTTCCCCTTTGCGCAAAAGCATACGACAGCTGCCCAATGAACTCAATCTCAGATCACCGCCTTGCAGCCACAGCCATTTCCACCGCCTCGCAACGATCAGGTGTGAGAGATGCGGATGAGGAGATCACTTGAAATGGACGATTGCCATCAGGAGACCCAAGCTTGCTCCCACCAGATGATCTGAAATTGATTTGCCGCTTCACGTCGTGTAATCTCGGTGCCAAGATTTCCAAGTAAATAGGGGAAACAAGCGTGGCCATTTCTCCGGGCATCCATCTTGGGCCTTACCGTGGGAGAAACGACCCGCCAGAGCAATGGAGGTATTCAGTTATGAGAACTCAGCCCCTCACCCTGGCATCTATACTGATCGTGACCTTTCTCGGATCACAGTGGCTGGTAGGACAGACGAGTTATCCGATACAGGGGCAGCCTCACGGGGGGGATCGACGCGGAGGCTATTACCATGAGGATGCTCAAGCCCAAGCAGAGTTCGACGATTCGCGGGAGATTCGCCGTCTCTATCAGGATCCCAAGACTTATTTACATAACATGGAATTGCTGGCTCATTTAAAAGGAGTCGGCAGGGGCTTCGGGCAAGGGGACATGATGACGGTTGGAGGCAATCGTTACATTTTTACCGGCCGCATGGTCGTGGATGTCACCAACCCCAAAGAGCCGACCATTATTAACGCCAGTGCACCTCGCGGAGAGCTTGCCTACAATCAGGCCTTGGGGAAGTGGATTCTGATGCGGGCCGATGACTGCTGCGGGGTGACCGTGGATATCGCCCAGGGAAGAGTGCCCAATCCTCAATTAAATCCTCCCCAAGATGTTCGCCGAGGGGTGACCTTCTTTGACGCTACGGATCCCCGGAACATCGTCGAGATTTCACACTTCTCGACCGGCCCTGGAAGTCGCGGCACCCATTCTGATGGAAATTACTATGATGGGGGCCGCTATGCTTACGTCACCTCCGGGCTGCCCGGGACTCGGGGACAACTCCCCTACAGTGCAGTCAGCCGGGTCCTGCAGATTATCGACGTGTCGGATATCTACAATCCCAAGGAAGTAGCCCTGTGGTGGGTGCCGGGTCAGCAGAAGACTGAGGAAAGCGCCTTTCTTCAGTGGCCGGAAGCGGAAAGTGTGGTCAGGCAATCGTGGGAAGAAGTTTGGTCTCCGGATTGGAAATTCCACTATCTTCACTTGCATGGTCCCTGCCTGCCACCCAAGCGCGTGGAAGACGGTGGCACTCGCGCCTACTGTGCCTATTCTGCGCTGGGGATGAGAATTCTGGATGTATCGGACATTCAACAGCCCAAGGAGGTCGGGTTTGTGGATATCTCTCCTCCTTTCGATGGAGGGATTCCCGTTCACAGCGTCTACCCCATGCTGCAACGGAAGTTGGTTATTATGAATGGGGAAACGACACGTTGGGACTGCCAGGAGGGGATCGCCATGCCCTGGGTTGTGGACGTGCGAGACGAAAAGCATCCGCTAACCATTGCTACGTTCCCGATCCCAAGGCCGCCGGAGAGTGCGCCCTACTACGATTTTTGCCTCCGGGGAGGACGGTTAGGGACCCATCATCCCAATAACTATAAAGCCCCCGGGGAGATGCGAATCGATCTGATCGGGTTTTCCTGGTTTATGGGGGGATGGCGGCTCTACGACATCTCCAATCCTTTCCGCCCCGAGGAAGTGGCCTGGATCGTCCCGCCGACGGGAACGCGTCGGGGAACGGAGGGAGGTCTAATCGAGTGGGACCGCAGGATCATCCACGTCTTTGCTGACACCGGTCTTTTCATCCTGTCCTCACCGGTGCTGGGCGAACCGGTTCTTGGCCCCTTGAAGCCGGAGCGCTGGAGCGTGGAAGGCTTGAATGTCGGTGCACCTTAGTCGCGCCAGGCGTCGGTTCAAAGGACCTTTACAAGGCTTTCTAGCGGACCCGATGCGGCTAAACTGACATTCGAGTGGGTACAAACACTGGAGGGCACGTCAAACGTATGAAGACGATCAAGAAAATAGAACGGAACATCCTGATCCTTTGTTCAGTAGCGTTGCTTTCGAGCATCCAGGTTCAGGGGCAAAACCGTTCCCTGGTTATAGAAGGCGGGACACTCATCGATGGCACTGGCAGAACTCCCCTTAGAGATTCCGTCGTCGTGATTGAAGGTTCGCGGATCAAAGCCGTAGGAGCCAAGGGGCAGGTGTCCTATCCACAAAATGCACAGGTCATACAGGCTGCAGGCCAAACCATTCTTCCTGGATTGATTGACGCCCACATTCATTTTCTAGACTTCACGCCCCAACTCTTCCTCCACTTCGGAGTGACGACGGTGTTTGACACGGCCAATCCCACAGAATGGATCCTGGCCCAACGTGAGGCTTTGCAAAAAGGGAGGATCAAAGGGCCGCGAATGTTTGTGACCGGCTGGATTATTGATGGACCAGTAGAACGCACCGACATGAGGGCCACCGCGGAGCGAGCCGGTTACCGGACCCATGTGAACACGGTTGAGGAAGCTCGAATAGCCGCCCGTAGCGTGATCCAGCAGGGGGTGGATGCGATCAAAGTTCACGAAGGCCTCACTCCCGAAATGTTGAAAGCGATCGTCGAGGAAGCACACGGCGCTGGACTGGAAGTAGTTGGCCACACTCACGATCCCCGGGAAGCGGTTCTGGCTGGTTTCAGATTTATCGAGCATGGAGAGCCACTTCCTTACGCTACTATCGGAGATCCGGAAACGCTGCGGGCTGCCCGGGAAGGAAGACTCCAGACACCGGAAGCCTATATGGACCCGCAACTGTTTGCTCCCCTGATTGACCTGTTTCTGAAGAATGGAGTCCATTTGAACCCCACCCTGAGCCGGAGTTGGATCAGCGTAATGCCGAAAAAAAGGGAGTGGTCCGAGCTAGCAGCAAAGATCTTGCAAGACCCTTCCCTGCGGTTCATCCCAGAGGCAAGGCTGCAGTTCTGGCTAAGGGCCACAAAAGCTACCGACACTGACACGAACTCTTCCCAAATGGAGAGAAGGAGAAAGGGATTCCGCAACGTCGCGGAGTTTGTTCGCAGATACGCCCGGGCGGGCGGGAG
This sequence comes from Acidobacteriota bacterium, assembly GCA_027295745.1. GTDB lineage: Bacteria > Acidobacteriota > UBA6911 > RPQK01 > JADFOI01 > JADFOI01. The sequence goes on along the minus strand of JAPUKI010000027.1, from coordinate 7,721 downwards.
AGTGCTCACTGGTCCTGACACGGGTTCCAGTTCCGGTCCAACAAACATCCCCGGTTTATCCATGCACATCGAAATGGAAGCCCTGGTGGATGCGGGGTTGACTCCGATGCAGGCCATTCTTGGCTCTACGAAATGGCCAGCCGAGTTCTTTCACGTGGAAGAGGATCTGGGAACCGTGGAGCCAGGGAAGCTTGCTGACCTCATCCTCATCGAAGGGGATCCTTTGGCCGATATCCGGGCCACTCGACAGATTCGTACGGTGATCCTGGATGGACAGGTCATAGACACCCGTTTTGATCCCAACTTCCGGAATCCAATGCCGCGCCCGGTGGCCTTGGAAACTGTGCTCGAATACATGGGTCCGGAGATCTCGGACATGAGGCCCAAGATAGCGCACCAAGGCGATTCGGGAGTCACGATCGAGGTGAGCGGGAAGAAATTCAGCCCCCGCTCCGTGATTCGTTTTGATACCACCGATCTGCCCACCGTGTTTGTCAGCCAATCAAGACTGACCGCGAACATCAGCGGCGGGCTGTTGAAAAATGTGGGCACCTATGCGGTGACGGTGGTCAATCCCGGCTCCGGAGGAGGAACCTCCAACGTGAAATACTTCGTCGTGAATTTCCGCGATTAGGTTGTAGGCAGTGAGCTCCTCATTCACACTCTTCAAACTATTGCGCACCGATATTCAGGCCCTCTGCCGACCACTGTCTGGCTTCCAGAGGGCCGAGAATCGGCTCCCCCAAAACGGGAGAAGAAAGGATATACAAGCCAGTATCGGTGCGGACATGGATGATTTTTCGGTCCCACTCGATGAAGCCTTTCTCCGTCCCTCTCCACTCCCCTTGAGGTGGAACGATCCACGCTACCTCTTCGGGTCGAAAGGGGTTGGAGACATCATAGAGTCGAAAACCGCCCGTGAACCAGCTGTAACCCATCAGATCTATGCGCGGCTTTCCAGGAGCCTTGAAATCGTGCACGTGGTGTGTTCCGAAACGACCGCCTCGAAAACAGAAGTCATTATAAGGCGCCTCTGGCGGCGGCTTCGGAACGGGAAAACTGGCAATCGTCACCGGATGACGCTCGGCACGCATATCTACGACCCACGGCATCACAATCCCTTCATGACAGTCCCAGTATGTGTTCTCACCGTTAATAAACATCAGCTTCCGTTCCAGCATGGGATAGGCATTGTGCACAGGGACTCCCCCATCAAAAGGAGGTGAAATATCCACCCGAGTAACCTCCATGGGGTTACGAATATCTGACAAATCCAGGACAATTGCTCCCAGCGCTCCATAGGCACAATAGGCACGATTGCCGCCGTCCTCAACGCGCTTCGGCACATAGCAAGGACCGTGAAAGGTTGCCCAGTGGTAAATCAACCCGGGCTCCCATACCTCCTTCAACCAATGGGGCCCCGCCTCAGGCCAGCTCTGAAACTCCGATTCTTCCCCCAACATCTGTCCTGGTACCCACCACCGCGATATCTCCCGCGGATTGCTCATATCTGAGACATCCAATACGACCAAAATCCGACTGGTGCGATGAAAGGGCCGCTGGCCTCGGGTTCCCTCAACAGACGCTGCGATGTATGCGTAGCGACCCCCGTCATAATAGTTGCCGTCTGAATGCGCACCTGCCCCAGGCCAACCGGTATCATAATGGGAAATTTCTACCGGATTGCGGGGATCGGTGATGTCAAAGAACGTCACCCCGAGGCGGCCCTCAGGGCGCACAGATTCTGGATGTTGACTCCCAGGCTGCATATACTCCTGTCTGGCTGAGCAGCACGAGTCCGTCCTCATTAAGATCCACTTCTTCATCGCCTGGTTATAGGCCACCTCCCCCCTCGGGACATTGCGGGCAACGATCACCGGATTCTTGGGATCGGTGACATCCAGCACGTTTCCTCCGACAAGATAACGCTGTCCCCCAACCGTCATCATCTGCAACCTCACACCCTCAGGGACGTGAGCCAGAAGCTCCATGTTGTGTAGGTATAACTTCGGATCTTTATAGAGAGGGATCTGCTCATCCGGCTCTAAGTAAGTGCCCCGCCGGTCCCCGCCTTGGGGCTGAGACCTTTGCGGATAGACAGTCTGAGCGATAAGCTGAAAGGACCCAGTGAAGTAAATAGCCAGCAGGACCAAGAGCACCTTCAGTAAGGGTGCCCCAACTCTCCAAAGCAAACTCATCGTTCCTCCTCTCCGGATGTCGACCCTGTTCTGCGGCAATGCGACAGCTCCGCTAGGGGTCCCCCCAAGCGCAGGAGAGTACTAAGCGCCGAGGGTAATCACTTCGAGGTTGCGCTTGCCCAGGCGGCGGGCACCCCTTTCGGTCACCAGGACCGCATCGCCAAAGCGAGCGTCTAGCGTAGTATCCCGGATCGGCATGTTGGGCTTCAGCGTGAAGATCATTCCGGTCTCGATCAACAGGTCATCCAATCCTTCCGTCCGGTCTACTCCCAGGCGAGGACCATCCCCCCACCCGCCAGTATGAACCAGTACGCCCCCAAAGCGAACGTTCTCTCCCGCTCGTTGCTGCACCTTTTGGCGGTAAAACTCGGTCAGGCCCTGGAAGCTCTTTCCGGGAGCGATCCAATCCACCATTCCGTTAAATATCTCAAAACAGTACTCTGCGGCAGGAACCCAATCGGCCGGAGCCGGAGAGCCGAGACAGACGGAGTGGTTGACTTGCGAGCGGATTCCCAGGACAGTCCCGTCGATCTCCTGGCCCATGATCTGGCCAGAAGGCAGAACCTCGTCAACAGGGAAGCCCCGGGTGACGTTGCCCGCCCCTCCGGCGGTGAAGGACAGACGGGAAGGGGGCTCCCCGGAGGCTGCTAGCATGGTGTGGTACATGTGTACCCATACGTCCCGGTGCATGACGCCGGGACGGGCCGTTTCCATCATCGCCTGGAGACCCGCCTCGCTGACATCGCTCACCTTTTGAAACACCGCAATCTCTTCTTCGCTGTGGACGAGCTTGACGCGCATCAGAAGGTCGGAGGCCGATTCAAAAGTGGCTCGGGGCAAAGCCCTGCGCACCCGGTCGAAAGTCGTATAACTCATCCCCCCCTCAGGGTCTCGGAGCCCTCCGGAGAGATTGCCCACCCCAATGCGAGCCTGAGTCATGTTCAATTCGCGCAGGCCGGCAATCAGTTGGGCTGACCTCGGCCCCTCCAAATCTGTCCGCACATTCATGCCCCAATCTTTCTTGGGCTCCATCTCTCGCGCTGCTCTTGCCCCGTCAAAGATGGCCGTCAGGTTACCTTCCAGCGGGAAAATAACCCACTCGGGAGCGTCGCGGCTATCGGTCAGGTACCTCACGTCGGCGTTGTTTTCAGCCTGCTGTGAAGTAATCAGGCAATCGAACCGCTGCTCTCTCATCTTCTCGCGAACCAACTGCCAGCGCCGCATGAGCTCTTCCCGGGAAAAGCCCTTGGGCATCGTGACGGGTGATAAACCGCCCACTCCATTGCCGACGGCGCTGCCCGTCGGCTGGCCTCCTTCGCCGCAGCCGGAAAGGACCGCCGCGGCCAGGGAGGCGGCAATCCCGCCCCCCAGTAAATCCCGGCGCGACAACCCTTCCTCTCCGGGACGCCTATCCATTTCTCCAAGCATAGAAACCTCCTTACAAAGAAAAGCGGCCCCAGGGCTGGTAGGCTCTGGGGCCGCCTGGAGCTTCCGAGATTCGAATCCAGAAACTAGAAGAGGAACTTCAAGCTGAACTGAATCTGCCGCGCCGAGGTGTAGGTTTCAGTAATCTCGGCCTCAGTGGGATCCGGTGCTCCTCGGTCCTTAAAGAGTTCGATGTCATCCCCGCCCGGCGCTCCGAAATTGGGCCGGTTGAATATATTGAAGAACTCCGCCCGAAACTGGATGCGGCTGGTTTCCGTTACGTTGAAGTCCTTGAGGATCGAAAAATCGAAGGTGAAAAGGCCCGGAGAGGTCAGGGTGCCAAAGCTATTACTGCCGAAATAGCCGGGCCGGCAACCGAGGTCTTCTTCCCCCGGCTCGTCGCCTAGGCATTCCGGCCTCTCCCTGCCTCTACTGTCCGGCACTATGATTGGGAAGCCGTCGCTGTCTACCCCCGTGTTTTCGAAACAGTACACGCCCGCCCGGCAAACCGAAGGGATGAACTGCGATGGGTCGAAATAATATTTTTTCCCGTCCGATGGCGTACCCAGTACGGGATTACGGTTCCCGCCCGGGACCAGATTCACCAACAGATTTGAACGATCTCCGATCAGACTACGCTGCTCACGACTGTCATCGATTATGGTAAGCGGGGTACCATCGAGGAGGGATAGGATCCCATTGATTTTCCATCCATTCAGAAACCCGCCCCCGATTCCGCCATAATCCCCTCTGGGAAGTTCATAGCTGAAATTGGAGACGAGGCTATTCCGGATGTCCTGCTGAGAGAGAGCCTTCCTCAAATGCATATCCCAGAAATAGATCCCTCGGAGACCTTGGGTAAGGTTCTCCGTATTGTTGCCCAACCCGGCACCATCATCGATCGCTTTGGAGTAGTTGTAGGCAAACTGAGCCCGGAAGCCGCGGCTGAACCGTTTGTTCGCGCTCAGGGCCAGGCCGTGATAGGAACTGTTCCCGTCTGGAGCTTGAGTTCGGAGCTCGCCAATTGCTGGAAGGATCCGTTCGGCCTCATCGCCATTTGCGTCACGCACCCATTGCTTCTCTGTCCCTGCCGCGGGATTCAAGGGCCACCCCACCCATCTCCTGAGGTTGGAAGCGTTTTGCACCCACAAGTGTACGCCACTCGATCCGGTGTAGTCCGCCGAAAATACCCAATCGCCCACCTCCCGCTGCAAGGTCAAGCTCCACTTATAGATCGTGGCATTCTCTTGTTGATAGAACGGGTGTCGAGCGTTCGGGATCCTGAAGAGAAGCGGTGCAAACACTTCGGCAGGGGTCCGTCCGGCATCCTCTTGGTGGAACATCCGCAGCGTATCAATCGTTGTACCCCTTAGTGTACTACCCTCATATACCAAGGGATCGTCGGCAAACGCGTCTTGGGAATCGTCATCGCTAGGCTCCCCTACCACAGAGTACGGATACAGTTCCTGCATGGTGGTTCGGATGTGGTAGAGCCTGGGATGGTCGTAAAAGATGCCAACCCCTGCGCGGATAGAGGTTCTTGAGTCGGGGGCCCAGGCAAATCCTATGCGGGGGCTGAAGCTCTTCAGCGTGGCATTGGTATATAAACTGTCAATGGTTCCTGCGAACGGAGGGTCTTCACCCGGGAAATTCGGTATTTGGGAGGCCGGTAAAGACATGTTCTCATCTGTGAAGCTGACGATATTGGCAATCTGCTCGTCGTCTTCTTTGGGAACGGTTACAAACTCGTACCGCAGTCCCAGGTTCAGAGTGAAGGAGGGTCTCACCTGCCAATTGTCCTGAATATAGGCGCCAAAGCCCAGTTGCGAGAATCCGCGATCCGGAGTGTCACGGCCCGGAGCATACATCTCAAGGTCCTTCGGTTTATTTTCCAGAAAATCTTCCACATCACCGAATTCGAACAATCCGTTGCATCCGCTGGAGCAGCTCCTTTGGTTGAACCGGTTGCGGGTGACTTCCACCCCAATCTGAAGGGAATGGTTCCCGTAGCCCAGCGACAGGTCGTCCTTAAAGGTAAGGCCTTTTTGTGTGTAGTTGGTTTCAAGATTCTCCCATCCGACGTTGGTCGCCTCCCCCACTTCTATTCGGCCCATGAGTTCCCGGTCGGGATGGAACTGAAGCCCGGTGAAGTCATCGGTGATGCCGGTTAGATCGTTTTGAATGTCGCTGAAGCTGTAACCCACCCTAAACTCATTGAGAGTCGTGGGCGAAATGACGCTGTTGAGGTACACCCCAAAAACATGCTTGGTGCTGGTAAGGCCGTCGGGCGACCCATCTCCTAAGCCACCAAAGACCTCGAAGGGCTGACGGATACTGTCATTATAGTTGTAGGTCCCCGAGAGGCTGTGAGTGCCCGATAATTGGTGGTCTATTTTGAAGACCAAAAAGTCGTCGTCGGTGGGTATGCTTGATGTGCCGGCACTCCTCACCGTTCCATCTCCGAAATCCTCCAATATCGGAAACTTCCCGCCGCCAACGGGCATAATGGCCAGATACGGCTGGATATCCGGGTCAATAGGAATAGCTGGGTCGGAACCTATAATCCCTTGAAGGACATCCGGGTGTAGAATCCGGATGACCTCCGTTCGATCCAACCTTTCCCGCAACCCCTCGTAGCTGCCAAAGAAAAAGGTCTGATCCGGCACGATGGGGCCTCCCAGCGAGCCGCCGAACTGGTTGCGTTTGAATTCGGGCTTGACCCCGCCAAAGGCGTTGTCCTCCCACCTGGCTGCGTCCAGGTTGTCGTTGCGATGAGTCCAAAAAAGAGAGCCGTGCAGCGCATTGGTCCCCGATTTGGTGACCGCGCTGACAATCGCCCCGGCCTGGCTTCTGTATTCGGCCGAATAGTTGTTGGTAATAATCTGGAACTCCTGGACGCTTTCCGCCCCCAGGAAAGCCCCGGAAGCTCCCTGCGGATTGCCGGAAAGATCGTTGTTGGAAACCCCGTCAATAAGAAAGTTATTCTGCTGCCCCCGGGCCCCAGCCACAGTCATCTTCTCGCCCATGCCACTGAAGCCACGCTGATCGTTGCGCTGTGCGATGCGGAGTACGCCCGGCTGCAAAAACGCCAACTCCATCATGTCCCGGCCGGGGAGCGGCAGGTCCTCGACCTGCTGCTGATTCACCACTTGGGACACCGTGGCGGTGGTTGTCTCCACGAAAGCGGCCTCCTCAGTGACGATGACAGCTTCCGTCACCTCGCCCACTTGCAGGATGTGGTCCACCACGGCCGTGCGGCCTACTGTCAACGTAATCCCGGCTCGGATGCTGGTTTGAAACCCGGTTAGCGAAGCTCTGATTTCATAATTCCCTGCTGGCAGGCTCAGAGCCTCGTATCGGCCTGAGTCAGCCGTAACTGTCTCCCGCGTCACTCCCGTGTTCACGTTCGTGATCGTGATCTCAGCCCCCGGCACGGTGCCACCGGTCTGGTCGGTCACCGTTCCGGAAATGTTGCCTCTGGTCAGTTGAGCCATGGCCAGAGAGCCGGAAAGCATGAATACCAGCAGTCCCCAACTCAGCCTCATCAAACTAGAAACTTGGATCGCCTGGTGCGTCAATTTTGATCTTCTTTCCATCTCCCCCTCCTTTAAACTACTTTGTTCCCCAAAAGTAAGAAGTGGGCGCAGAAAGGTCACCCACACCCTTTCGGGGTTGTTAAGGACAAAGTTCGTTCGAAGCTAAAAGAATGCAACATCACCCCCTGCTAGAGGCATCGAAAGTTTTCGAGGTCTAAATGTTAGACCTATTAGAGTCTTGAATCGTGATCCTGTCAACTGTTTTTTTTTGAGCACACAGACTTGATACCTGAAGCTCGAGGTTGGTCAAACTGCACTAGACCACATCCCTTTCAAGTAAGTCATTGGACTCATCATTCTATTTTCTTCTCTGCCTGAATTCATTGCATTTGCAAGCAAGGCACGCTGAATGTATTGCATTTGTAAGCAAGTCAGGTTCCAAGGACGGTATATTTCACTTAACTGGTTGATCGTAAAGGAGAAAAAGAAAGAACAGCAGATTGCGCGATTGGCCCTAGTGTCCAATTTTTTGGATTTTATAGACCATGTTAACGGTGTGATA
>JAPUKI010000269.1 GCA_027295745.1 Acidobacteriota bacterium | reverse complement strand
CTGCCTATTTTCGTCAAGGACCGCTTGTCAGGAATCATCAGCCTGGGTCACCTGGAATCATCAACGCAGAGTCAGGAAGACTTGCGCTACGGCCGTCAAATAGCTGATCAGGTAGCGGTGGCTCTCTCCAATGCCGAGTTGGTCACTGAGCAGCGAGAACTGATGAGTTTGTTTGAGCGCTATGTTTCTCCCGAAGTGGCCGCTGAAATTGTCAGAAGACAGGGAGAAATTGTCTTGGCGGGCCAGGAGATGACAGCTACGGTTGTGTTTACTGATATCCGCAATTTTACCGCCCTGACAGCCGGTAAACCTTCCCATGAGGTGCTTGCCTGGCTAAACAACTACTTTACGGCGATGAGCAAGATCATCATGAAGAATGGAGGTTTTTTGAATAAATTCATGGGCGATGGGTTGCTGGTACTCTTCGGAGTACCACTGGGTGAGACCTCCACCGAGAGTGCTTGCCAGGCCGTGCGAGCAGCATTGGAGATGCTGCATCGGGTCGAGCAAATGAATCTTGAAAGCGAACCTGGACAGCCCCAGCTGAAAATCGGCATTGGCCTTCACACGGGCACACTGACCGCCGGCAACCTGGGTGCCCGGGAACGCATGGAATACTCGGTCATTGGCGAAACGGTGAATCTGGCCTCCCGCCTGGAGGAGCTCACCAAGAAGTTCAAAACGGGTATGGTCATGAGTGCTGAAACGCGGGAGCTTGTGCGGGATCGTTTTGCCACAAAGAGCCTTGGAGAGGTAGCGATCCGTGGCTTCCCGGGAAGCAGTCGCGTGTATACCGTGCCCGGGGAACAATTCCAGGAGCTGGAAAAAGAGAGAGAAAGAGAGGCAATTGGATGAACTCCAAAGGGTTTTTGGTAGCCGTGGCCATTTTTATCACTTTCCTGGGGTGCCAACACCGCCAGTTGAGCAGCGTACCTGAGGATCTGATCGGAGTGTGGAAAACCGCTGAGAGAAAATACTCGGATCGCTATTTCGAGCTCAAGAAAGACCGGATCATTTTTGCAACTGGGGGATGGGGAGTCACCGCCCACCCTATTGATCGAATAGAAGAACGCCGTGATGACGGGAACCTTCTGTATATCATCTACTACCCGAATGGTTCTGGAGACGAGATAGAGTTTTCCTTCTACTACGATCCAACCCAGCGTGTGATTCGATTCAAGAATCAAGAACAATTCGAATGGATAAAATGGGGAGAAGTAACGCCAACTGTTGAACCGAGTTACCAGAACGATCCACACGCCATAAACGCATCATGACTCTCTGTCCACACCCACAACCGTGGGGTTTTGAGGATCGTTGCGGATAAAGACTTCGACCTTCTTCTTCCAGTTCGGCTGCTCTGAGACCAGGGTACTGATTCGAACCATCAGATAGGCCGCTCGATCCTGTACAAGGGCCAGAGAAGGCTCTGTTGAGGAGCTGATCTGCCCCAGAGGCTCCAGCGATTGCAGTTGATTGTCGAAACGGAACCACTGATACTGGTAGCTGCTCCTCGATGCCAGGCCGGCTTCCAGGCCGAGATTCTTGAATTCCAAACTCAAAGAGGGACCCGTCCTACCGGTCACTTGAAATGCATCCAGGGGATTAATCCTGGCCAGGTAATATCGAATGATCTTGTCGCGTCTTTTGATCAATGTCTCCACCAGAAAATTGCTGGCATCTAGGTCAGAGATCTGACCTGTTTCAACGATGGCCCGGATCATTTCATCACTAAAGCGAAGAATCGTGCGCGTGGCCCAGAAGGCATCTTCTATCTGCATCCGCTCGAAGGCCGGATTGGGGTACTCGGGTCTCCAAAGTTGGGGTTGGAAGAAATCCGCCTCGAAACGTCCGATTGCCGGATAGTCTGGAAATTTGACATGTCGCCAGGGGCGATCCCAGATTCCCAGGCTCAATCCGGCCTTTACAATAGGTTTCCCCTCGAGGATGTATTCGTTGCCCGCTCGCCGGGTCTGGGGTTTGACGCTTCCACTTCCCAGGCACGACCCGAAATCGATCAGATGATGCTGGACGTGACCTTCTCCCGGTGAGCCCAGATACATATCCAGCGAATTGATGCTGCGCGAATCGTCATGGTTGAGCCAGGCAGAGAACACTCTCAGCCCTCTCAGTTCTCTGCGATTTTCATGGGGGAAAATATCGTTGGGGTCGTCACTGCGAGTACCGTGATATTGGAAATGCCCTATAGGTGTCCCGGGTAGTCGGCGACTGGCAATAACGGGCGTGGTGCCGTCGGGGTGCTGAAAGGCCCATTTGAAGATCCTGTCGATGTCTGATTCCCGAACCGGCCTTTCTTTTCCCTCATCGTCTTCCAGCCGGGCCTCGGGAGCAATCCTGAGCTCCTCCCGCCGGATGAAGCTCAGGTAGTTTTCCGGAACGTGATACCCGAAGGCATGAAAAAACTTTGTGGAGATCACTTCGGTTGAGGTGGCCAGCTGGGGGTACTTGGGAGGATCGAACTTGATAAAGTACACATCGTCTCGCCCGTCACGGATAGTAAATCCAGGTGTGATTCCCTCAGACTTAACGGCGATGATGACCCAAGGCACCGATCGATCCGGACCATCAACTTGATTGGGTCCCCGAACCAGTTCCTCGATTGTCATCACTCTTTGGCTCATGCGATTGGTGAACCAACTGGAATCGGGTACCTCTCCCAGCGTGTTGACATTCTCAGCCGTCGCTATGGGGACGTCTTTTTGGGGGCGGAGTGCAAAGGTGTTTTCCAGGATGTCCATAGTCTGGCTCAGCTCGACGGAATCCGGCTGAGGAATGGAGAGCTGGTCCGGATCAGCTGCCAGAGGGTCATCCGATCTGAATTTGTTCCCCTGGGAGAAGCCGAAAACGCTCAGCGATCCGATCGCCAAGATTATCCAGAAACAGAGCTTGAGACGCTTCATAATCACTCCTGATCTTAAAAGGAGGGTCCGAACTGGAAGTGGACTACGGTGCCTTCCCGGCCACGGCCCACGTCCAACCGGAGAAGCACTCGATTCATTGCCTTGAAGCGGATGCCGGCCCCAATATTGTGCTCCAGGTGCTCGAATTTCAGGACATTACTTTCAGGAAAGACCTTTCCGGTATCGTAAAAAAAGACACCCTCGACGGCAGGCGCTGCTTCCCAGCGGTATTCAGCGGACAAATAAAGCAGCTTGGCGTCCCGAAAACGAAGCTCTGAGAAACCCCGCAAAGTTTCCTTTCCCCCTAGAGTAGGCATGAGGTAAAACGGAATGCGACTGCCCGAATCCGTATTGCCCCGTGATGCCAAAAGGCGCACCGCCAGAACCCGTTGCCTTGAACCCAGAGGGAGATAGCCTCGCGCGTCGAACGCCAGGCTGTCAAAATCGAATTCCTCGTTACCGCGCGCATCATAACGGGAGTAGGAAAATCCTATGGCCCCGCCCTTGTGAGGGTTTCCCGGGGTGTCCATGAAGTTGATAAAAATGACTGAGTCGAAACGAAGGAAATCGGGCTGCCGCGCCAATCCCGGAGCCGTGCTGTCATCAAACAGGTCTCCGATCACGGGAAAAGCATCATCGCTACCGGGACCCGTGTTCACCCTCAGGTAGGCGCCGCGTGCTCCCACACCCACCCAACGACCAAACTGGTAACCGGCGGCAGCACCGTAGTGACCATCCTCCAGTAAATAAGTGCTCCGGTCTTCCAGGCTGGAATTGGCGCCAACACCGTAGAAACGCTCCTGTGGGTAATAGCGGTAGCGCAAGTCCAGGTAAAGGTAGGACTTCACTTTTCCGGGCCGCTCATCTCCAAAGTCGAAAGGAGCTCCAAAGGCGTTGGGACCTATTAGAGTGTTGGGAGCCATCTGGTTGAACCGTCCAAAATGAAGGTCGGCCAGCCTGTAGCTGGTAAAGGAAATGGTGGCTGAGCTTTCCAGAGTCAGACCTGATCCGGCTATCTTGTCCTTGAAGTAGCGAACTCCACCCCCCTGGCCTGAATTGGGGCTGATCTGCCCAAACTTGGGATAAAAGTCCTTCCAACGAATGGCCTTGATTTGGCGAATAATTTCGCCCTTTTCCACCTTGATTAAAGCTTTCACCATCCCACTGGTCTTGGGGGGGGTGCTCTCTTGACGCTTCTGGCGACGGCGCTCTCTCCACTCCTCGGCCCGACTGTCTGGGTCCGTGGATATTTGTGACTCAGATGCTGACTGCGGCCCCGGCGCGGTTGTCCCTGAAGCTCCCAAAGAGGGGAAGTGGGCAACCAGCAGTGCGACGAAAAGTGCGGGACAGATGATTTTCATGGAGGCACGCTCTCCTCTTCGGTACTACAATAGTCAAAAAGAGAGTAAGAGTATACGAGCGTTTCAGAGTCAAGAGACGGCTGAACGGGCAAGGAAGGCAAATTCATCACGTGAAGCAACAAAGCCCAGGTAGGGGAATGACTGCTGCCATGCTGGTGGCCGCTACCATGATCGCCAACCAGGTTGGCGGGCGAGCCACTCGCGACGCTCTCTTTTTTTCCAACTTCGATATTACTGCCTTACCTATCATGCTCATGGGAACGGCTTTCTTCTCGATAGCCGCCGTGTTGGTTTTCTCACGGGCGATGTCCCGTCTCGGCCCACAGCGACTTGTCCCCTGGGCCTTTGGGAGCAGTGCGGTCCTTCTACTGGTCGAATGGTGGTTGGTCTCTCAAAGTCCAAAGACCGCCGCCGTGGTGGTGTACCTTCATCTGGCGGTGGTCGGTGCTTTCCTGATATCCGGATTTTGGTCGATGATCAACGAGCGTTTCGACCCACGGACGGCCAAGAAGCGCATCAGTCGCATTGCTGCTGGCGCCACGGTGGGAGGTGTGCTGGGAGGGGTACTGGCCGAAAGGGTGGCAGCCCTGCTCAGTGTTTCGGCGATGCTCCCGCTGCTGGCCCTCATGCACCTTTTCTGTGCCTGGAGGATGGCCGCCCTGGGGCCACTTGCAGGCGCTGCATCTCCTCCAGCTGACGGCCACCCAGCTTCTGGCTTGCAATCCGATCCTCGCCCTTCGGGATTTCGGATAGTGGCCCAAGAATCCTATCTTCGCAGCCTGGCTCTGTTGGTCTTGTTGGGCACCCTCAGTGCAGCTCTGATCGACTACGTTTTTAAAGCTCAGGCAGTTGCCACTTTTCAACAGGGAGAGGAACTGATGCGCTTCTTCGCTATTTTCTACATGGCCATCAGCGTGATCACCTTTATCCTTCAAACGGTTCTCGGTCGTTTCTCTCTGGAAAAGCTGGGGTTAGCAAGGACCGTGGCGACCCTCCCTGCTGCGGTTGGTGTGGGGGCCCTGGGTGTGTTCTTTGCTCCCGGGTTAGCCAGTGCCGCGATGGCCCGGGCCGCTGAGGCTGTTCTGCGCAGTTCCCTGTTTCGCTCGGGATACGAGCTCTTCTATACACCGGTTCCAGCCAGGGACAAGCGCGCCACCAAGTCCTTGATCGATGTCGGGTTTAAGCGCCTGGGGGCTGCCTTGGGTGGAGGGACGATCAGCCTGATTTTGCTGGGTGGACAGCAAGCTGCTCACTCGGCCATTCTGATCACAGCGGCTTTGGTGGCCGGCGTGGGACTGATAGTGGCCAGGAGCCTGCATCAGGGTTACATCGGGGCGTTGGAAAAGAGTCTACTGCGCCATGCCGTAGAACTGGACCTCTCGCAGGTGGAGGACAGGACAACCCGCCAAACTGTGGTGCAGACAATGGCTTCCCTGGACCTCAGAGCGCTGGGGATTCATCCCGCCCGGCCCATCAGCTCTCAGACACCCACAGAGCCAGAGCAGAAACTTCTCAAGGCAGACTCTGAAACACCCCTCCCTCAGCTGGATCCCCTTTTCCAGCAAATGCTCGATCTCCGCTCTGGGCAGCCGGAGAAGATCCGTGCCATCCTGGAGCAGGCCAAAGTTCTGGAGCCTGCTCTTGTCCCGCACGTGATTCCCCTGCTGGCCTGGGACGAACTTTGCCCAGACGCGATTCGTGCCCTGCGTCGGGTGGCTCCAGTCATTACGGGTCAACTGGTTGATGCTTTAGTCGGTCCTCAGCAAGATTTTGCGATTCGCCGTCGGATTCCCCGAGTGCTCAGCGCCAGTCCTTCTCAGCGAGCTGTAGAGGGGCTCTGGCTGGCTCTCCAGGACACGCGTTTTGAGGTCCGCTTCCAGTGTGGGCGAGCCC
>JAPUKI010000268.1 GCA_027295745.1 Acidobacteriota bacterium | reverse complement strand
GCTGACCACAGACAATTCGTGTGTTCTTGAGCCCAGAAGGGCCGGCAGGAAATAGCCAGGGGCGTAAGCCCCTGGTGATCGAGCAGTTTTAGCGTAGAGCCCTGTAAGGGCGACACAGAGAGAAATGATTTCGGAGTGCCGCCCTTACAGGGCTCTTATCTGCTACTACGTTCTACCCAGGGCTTGCGCCCTGGGCTATTTCCTGGCGCCCCGTTGGGGCTCCGGAGGTCTCGAAAACAAACACAACGGTCAGCGGTTTACGACTGTCAACTGTCAGGTGTCAGTTGTCAGTTGTCAGCTGCACCCATACTTCATTGGCCATCAGCTTGCCGCGTTGGGTGAGTCTGACCCGGTCTCCCTCTTGAGTGACGAGTCCGTGGGTGGCCAATGACTCCAGAGAGCGGGCCAGTAAGGCAGCGACATCAAAGCGATAGCGGGTTGAGAGCGCCGAAAGAGAGATCCCTTCATCAGTGTGAAGGCGGAGCATGATCTCCTCTCCTAAAGCCTCACGTCCTGCTAGTTTTTCCTCACTGGCCCGGCTGACATGGCCCGAAGCTGCTGTTCGTGCGTACTCGAACAGGTTTCCTGTGTTGGTCCAGCGAACACCTTCCATGAAAGAAGCGGCGCTGACTCCGAAACCGAGGTAAGGCTCATTGTGCCAGTAGATGAGATTGTGGGCACACTGCCGTCCGGGCCGAGAGTAATGCGAAATCTCATACTGCCTATAGCCTGCTGTTTGGGTCAGTTCCATTGCCAGTTCGTACATGTCGGCGGAAAGATCCTCATCAATTTCCTGCAGCTCGCCTCTGGCATTACGGTTGCCGAATTCGGTCCCGGGCTCGATGGTGAGGTTGTAGAGTGAAAGATGCTCAGGCGAGAGGGTCAGAGCCTCGTACAAATCGGCCTTCCATTCCTTTAAGGTCTGTCCCGGCAGGCCAAAGATCAAATCGAGGTTTACGTTGTCACATCCCGCCTCCCGCAGCCAGCGGTAGGCTGCCCGTGCTTCAGCTGAATCATGAACTCGCCCCAAACGCTGCAGATGATGATCGTGAAAGGACTGTACACCCAGACTCACTCGATTGAATCCCATATCGAGGAGTGCCACAAAGAAGGCGAGACTCACCCGATCTGGATTGCATTCGATGCTCCACTCAGCTTCCTGCTTCAGCCCGAAGGTCCGGCGAAGGGTGTCCGCCAGCTTGCCCAGTTCAGCCCTGGTCAGCTCAGAAGGCGTTCCCCCCCCGAAAAACACGGTTTTGGCTGTATGACCCTTCCAGGGGGAGCATGTCATCTCCTTTGTGAGTGCTCTCAGATACGCTTGCCGCGCTGTCGGGTCGAGTGGACCAGAGTTGAAGTCACAGTACTCGCACTTGCGGCTGCAGAAGGGAATGTGGAGGTAGAGGCCGATCTCGTGCATATTCTGTATTCTGTATTCTAAATTCTCTCTCCTGCCTCCTGGCTCCTACCTCCTGTTTCCTGAGGTGGCTCAAACATTTGGTATAGTGTTTTTAGGGCTTTTTTATGGAGAGAATGATAACAAAAGTGTCGCTTTCAAATACAAAAATCAAATTATTCCAACCTGACTCTGATCAAAGTGGCGATTCCGATTGTCTGGAGATCTCTGACTCCCAAATGACTATTTGAGCCTCTTTAGGTCATTGCATGACCCGTCAAGCCTCATAGATGAAAAATGACAATTCAAGAGACTGAGCAGTTTCCTCGTGAAGTGCGGAAAAAAGCAATTGTTCTGATTGTTCGGGTTTTAAAGTTCCTGCAGGAATTTCACCGAACGAAGACTCCGCCCATAGTCAACCTGAAGGAACAGAGTTGGAAAATATATCTCGACGAACTTCCCCATTATTCCCTGATTCAAGTCGGAACCCACTTTGAATATTTAAAACAATTATTCGAAGAGGAAAGCTTGGTTGAGGGTAATTTCATATTAAAAATTGGAAGACCAAAGGAGAGCCATTGTCCGCCTCCTTCAGTGGTGGCGGAAAATTGGCTCAAGCCGGGTTGGGAAACTCCGGGCGTTGAACCCCAAATTCACTTCAGCAAGACTTATAAAAATGTCGTTGCTCAAACGGTAACTGAGGCCTTTGATGATTCTCCAGAAAGAGTTGAGGCCTTTGAGGATTGGCTGCACGAACGAAAAAAGTGGGAAGAAAGTGAAATCAATGTCCATGATGCCCTGAACGTTTTCAACGAGTATTTTCACCTGTGGTCGAAGTTACATAGAGAATCCGAGAAATTTCAGCTTTATGTGGCCGATGGGATCTTTTGTTGGGAAAGTCCACAAGGATTGATTCATCACCCTTTGTTGATCCAAAAAGTTCAACTGGAATTCAATTCACGTGTGCCTGAATTTGTGATCAAGGATTCCGTTGACTACCCGACCTTGCATTCAACCATTCTGAGATTTCTTGGCATTGATGGGAAAGACATCTCACGTTTTCAGGAGCTTGTGTCTCAAAGTCATATTCACCCTTTGGGTGGACAGGCTACAACTGACTTTCTGAAAGAGCTGGTCCAAGGTCTGTGGTCCGATGGTGCTTTCTTTGAAAGTGCTGAAGACGTGGAGAAGACTCAGTCGCCTTATATCTACCGTCAACCCATAATTTATCTGGGGCATGCCAACCTGGGATTTTCTGATGCTCTGGATAAATATATTCAACATCTTTCACAAACCGACTTCGTCCCTGAGTCGCTGGTGCGAATTGTGGGAATTGATACCGCAAGGTTTGGTCAACCAGGCGATGCTGACTCGGAAAGTTCCGAGATTCTGTTGACCAAAGCAGCCAATCCGGAACAGGAACGTGTCATACGCCAACTGGATGAAACCGGAGCAGTGTTGGTCCAGGGTCCACCCGGTACCGGAAAGAGCCATACCATTGCCAATCTCATTGGGCACCTTCTGGCCCAAAATAAAAGTATCTTAGTCACAAGTCATGCATCCAAAGCTCTTCGTGTGGTTCGTGAACTGGTTGTACCACCATTACAGTCGCTCTGTGTCAGTTTGTTGGAAAGCGATGAAGAAAGCAGTAAACAGCTGGAGGAATCCGTCACGGGAATCGTTGATTATCTCTCCCGTACCAGCCCCAAGAAGATTAACGCTGAGATAGAGAAGTTAAAGACAAAAAGGGAGGAATTGAAGAGCCAGTTTAAGGAGATCAAAGAGGCGATCTTCAATGCCCTCGCTCATGAATATCGAGAACTTGTATTGTGCCGGGAAGAGAAAATCACGCCGGCACAAGCAGCTCAACAGATCGGACGTGATCAAGAGCAATATTCCTGGCTGCCCGGCTCCGTCAAACATCAGCCCGACCTCCCTTTGACTGAGGATGAGATCAAGTCTCTTTACGAAATCAATGCAAGGCTTTCAGCCGAAGAAATCGAACTTCTTGAATCCTCTCTTCCCGATCCCTCCCAGATTCCGACACCCGACAAATTCAGGGAGGTTTTTGATTCGATAACCAGTTTAGAGCAGGAGAATATTAAAAAAGGCCAGGGACTCTGGCGACATGAAGATCACTCTGCTGAACAGCTGAGACTGCTGCGGGACAAAGTCACCCAAGCCATGGCCATCGTGGATATTGAAACCCCTTGGATTTTGGAGTGTATCGATGTTGGACGACGGCGTTCGGAAGAGAAAAAGTCATGGCAGGTATTGGGTCGTCTGGTGGAAAAGCTGTGTGAGGAAATCCCCGTCAAGGAAGAACTGGTTTTATCCATTGGACCCAAAGTAAAGTCAGAAAAATCGACTGAAGAGATCATTCGAGTCTGCCAGGAGATCTGTGCTCATCTTGAAAAAGGTAAAGGGCTCAAAAAGCTGACGAAACTGTTTAAGCCTGAATGGAAGGAAGTGATTGAATCTTGCCAGGTGGACGATGGGGAACCCAGCAAAGCAGATCATTTTCAGGCGATCATTAATCAGCTTGAGATCAAGATGCTCCGAGAGGAACTGAGGCGTCGTTGGGATCGCCAAATGGAGCCCCTGAGTGGCCCGCCAAGTGAGAAGTTGGGCCGCCGGCCCGAGAAAACCGCCCGGCAATATATTGAAAAAATCAAATTGGCGATTACCTGGTTTGATGAAATATGGAATCCCTGTGAAACCCTCAGTGAAGAAGTGGGACTGAACTGGAAGCATCTCTTAAAGAAGGCGCCTGTCAGCACTTCGGCTTTCAGTGACATCATCCGACTCAAGGAGGTGGTCACGGGTGAGTTACAACCGGCAATTGAAACCCGGATTAAGTTTATTGATCTGAAGGAACTCACTGAAATCAAACAGAACTGGTTTGACTATTTTGATGGTCTGCCCAAAAGAGAAGCGTCCTATGTGTTAACAAAGGTGTTCCGGGGGGCCGTCAAAACAGGGAATTACGATCATTATCTGCAGGCCTACCAAAGACTGAATGAGCTGGTAGATCTCAAACCCGATTGCGAAAAACGCCAGGCTCTTCTTTCGCAACTTGAGCAGTTCGCACCTGATTGGTCAGCTGCCATCGCTGGATGGCAGTCGCCTCATGATCAGGGTCATGCGCCGGGTGATATCCAGGGTGCCTGGACCCACAAATACCTGCAGCAATCCCTGGAAAAGATTCTGGCTGCTGACTTGGACGAACTTCAGGACAAGCTGGACTCCGTGAATGAGAAATTGCAGGACGTTACGGCTCAATATCTTGAAAAGAAATCCTGGAAGGCACAACTGGAAAGAACCGGCCTCAAACAGCAGCAGGCCTTAAACGGGTGGCTGGCTCTGCACAAAAAAATGGGCAAGGGAACCGGCAAGCAGGTGGCCAAACTCAAGGAAGTCGCCAAGAAAACACTTTTGGAATGCCGTCAGGCAGTACCCGTTTGGATTATGCCGATTTCAAGGGTCTTGGAAAGCTTCGATCTGACCACAACCAATTTTGATGTGCTCATAGTGGACGAGGCCAGTCAAAGCGATATCGGTGCGCTTGCCATTTTTGCTCTGGCACGGGATGTGGTGGTGGTGGGAGACCACGAGCAGGTCAGTCCCTATGCCGTCGGATTGAAAACCGAAAGGATTCAGGAATTGATCGATGAGATGTTGGAAGACATCCCCAATAAGCAGCTTTATGATGGAAAAACTTCGATCTATGATCTTGCCCGCCAGTCCTTTGGTGGCACCATTCGACTTTTGGAACATTTCCGATGCGTCCCCGACATCATTCAGTTCAGCAATCATCTCTGCTATAACAATGAGATTCTCCCGCTGCGCGAACCTTCTGCGAGTTCGCTCTTCCCCCACCTGGTGTCCCACCATGTGCCTGACGCTGTGGCACAGAACAAGATTAATCACCAGGAAGCCCAGGAAATCGCATCCTTGATTCTAGCCATGTGCAGAATGCACGAGTATGAGGATCTTTCCTTTGGTGTGATTTCAATGGTGGGTACTGATCAAGCCGTTGTCATTGACAGGATTCTCAGGAAGCGGCTGACCGTTTCCGAGTATAAGAAGCGTCGAATTCTCTGTGGAAATGCGTCTCAATTTCAGGGGGATGAAAGGGATGTGATCCTTTTGTCCATGGTGGATGCACCGGCAGGACGGCCTTTACCCTTGCGTCAAAGAGATGAAGCGAAAAAGGTTTTCAATGTCGCTGCCAGTCGTGCGTGTGACCAACTGTGGGTGGTGCACTCCTTAAGACCGGATAGGGATCTCAAACCTGGGGACTTGAGATATAGACTGATCAAGCATGCTCAGGACCCCACTGGGCTGAGAAAAAAACCCATTACAAAAGAGGAAGTGTTTAAGTCAGATTTGCAAAAATCTATTTTCACAGAGCTGCAGAGCAGAAAATTTCAGGTATTGCTCAATTTCGAGGTGGGGATGCATGCCATTGATATTGTAGCCCAAAGTGAGGACAGGCAGCGTCTGGCCATTCTCTGTGACGGCGATTGTCTCAAAACCCAGGAAGAGCTTTGCTTTGAAATGGATTATTTTATGACCCTTCGACGCTTGGACTGGGATATCTTTCATCTGCGTTCCAGTGAGTATTACACTGATCCTGATCAAACGTTGAAGCGCCTGTTGAGCCGTCTGGATCAAGCCGGCATTACCCCCAGGCAGACGGAACCATCCGAGCCAAAAGAAGTCTCGCCGGATCTTTATGAACTGGTGAAAAAAAAGGCCAACAATATACGGATCAGGTGGAGTGAACCCATGGAGCCCATCAGCATGGAACCTGAAAAAGAGCAAGAAGATCAAACGGCAGAAACGGCATAAGAGGAAGTCATCGAAGATGAAGTTAGAATCCAGAATCCAGAAGACCAGTTTTAGAACTTTTCACCTGGAATTTCCCCTGACTTCTGTCCTCCCCCACGGACCCTTCCTTCTAAGTGTTAACATGAAAATTAGCATGGAAGCTGAGAAGAACGGACAAGGAGAAGGCCATGTTCAATGAAGTATCCGGTGCCTGGAAAGTCATCTTGAGCTTTCTATTTTTTCCTCTCTTTTTCCAGAATGACCTTTTGTTTTTTGCCCTGGGTGTGGATGACACGTTCTGGCTGGCCGTTCTCAAAAGGTTGTTTCTTCTTTTGCCGGTTGTGTCCGTAATTGTGGGATGTTGGGTGACCGTTCCCTGCCTGGTCTCTGTCGTTTTCCGCGTCAATCGCAGCGATTTTTTGATCAAATTCTTTTTGATCTGGTGGGACCTTGGAAAAGCCATCCTGTCCTTTTGGGCTGGACTGTTTAAGTTTGTATTCATCTTTATTACTGCTGTCTTTGGTTTGTTGAAATTGCTCGTGGTGGGAACCTGGATTTTAATTCAGGACTTATTATTTATTCCGTTTCGGGTGTTCAAAAATTTGGGTACGGGTATTTTCGATGCACGTGTCCCATGGATTGCGTTCTTGTTGACCATCATCTGGTGCCTGCTTGAGGCCGTTGTTTTCACCTATGTGATGACCCCTCTGGTGATGGACACTTTATCCAATTTAACGGGTCAAGCTCTCTCGGAGAATCTACTCAGAATTCCCCTCTTTCTTTTTCTGTTTTTCTTGGTCCTGGGGAGTTACGCTGTTCTTTCCACATGGGCCGAAGCGCTCAGCTCAAGAAAGATTGGCGCAATCCTTCAAATTGGCATCATCGAGTTGGTGGCTCTCTTTGTCGAGGTGGTCTTTCTTTATAGAGAATTTGTAGATTCACTGGTTCCCTGGTTTGATCAGCACACCTCGGGTGAATTCGAACTTGGCATTGTTGGGACTTTAGTGATTGCCGGGCTTGCCTGGTTTGGAATTCGGGGAATGTCCTGGGTTCTCTTTGCCAGTCATGGGACCCCACTGCTTCTGGCCATTATCCAAGGGGCGGGTGTGACGGGAAACTTTGAGGCTTCCTCCGCAGGGGAGAAGAAAAACGCACTGAAGATTGAGCTGATCGGACAGGTGAGAGGAGAATTTGAATGGGCTCTGGAAAAGGGGAATGAGGTCTTTAATGCCTTTTTGATCCCGCCCTTACAGATTTTGGCTGCCTCAGTAAATTTCTGTACTTTTCTTCTGACCGCAGTCCCACTATTTCAAATTCCATTGACGAAGTTGGACCAGATCATGGATTCGAAGGGCTTGCTTGAAGCCGCATTCCCAACCACCAAAAGCAAGAAGCAGGCTTGATCGTGAAGACCAGATCAAAAATATTGACCTGTTCTGTTCTTTTGGTGGTGTTTCTTTTCCTGACGAGCTGCCTTCCTGACGCTTTTCTCTCCGAACCAGTGCCCAGAATGGTGATGTTTGTGGGTGTGGATATCAGCGGTTCCTTTCTCAAGAGTAAGTACTTTGATGATTCTCTGGATTTTCTGGCTCATTACCTTTACGCCCACCTCCAGGGCTTGGGTGGTTTAGAGCAGCCCGATGAACTCTTTGTTGGCTCCATTGGAGGTTCCACTGTGGGAGAGGCAAAAACCCTCTTTCCCATTCAGACCTTCGAATACGGAACGCTGCCGGAGATCCATCAGAAGCTCAAGGAGATCTTTCCCAAGAATAAAGTGAACCCATTTACCGATTTCAATGCCTTTTTCCACCATGTCAGTGAAACCGTGAGCAATCGAAAACTGATCTTGAGACCTCTGGTCATTGTCCTTATAAGCGACGGAATACCAGATGTGCCTGAGGCGGAGCGCAGCGAGGCATACAAGCAGATCGTTATCGAGCCACTCGAGAACTTGTCCAGAAATATTGTGATTCAGCTGTTGTACACCGATGCTGAAACCGGCGACCAATGGACCAGTCTGGTGCCCAGGAAGCGCGTTAAAATACTGACACAAGATGCGCCTGTGATGAAGGACTGGAAGGATCCCAGCATTATGCTTCCCGGAAAGAGCCTGGAAGAACAGGATCGCTTCTTCGACTGGGTCAAGCATCAAGTGGATTTTCCCGTCCGGCTGAAACGAGTGGATTAATTCGTACTGTCGTGCGTGGGAGGCACGTGTGCCAAGGCACCTCAGGCGACGAATTCGTACTGTTGTGTTTTCCTCTCGTTTATCTCCTGACTCTTTCCTTTCATTCGCCTCCCACTCGGAGGACGCTCAGAAAAGCTTCCTGTGGGATTTCCACCTGGCC
Organism: Acidobacteriota bacterium; assembly: GCA_027295745.1. Taxonomy (GTDB): domain Bacteria; phylum Acidobacteriota; class UBA6911; order RPQK01; family JADFOI01; genus JADFOI01. Next base: position 5,614 of record JAPUKI010000268.1, on the reverse strand, counting down.
CACGGATTTCATGCGGCGCTTACCTTTCTTTTGTTTCTCCAGGAGTTTGCGTTTGCGAGTGATGTCCCCTCCGTAGCATTTGGCCAGCACGTTCTTCCGCAGTGGCGGGATTCTCTCTGCTGCAATGACCTTGGAGCCGAGACAGGCTTGAAGTCGAATCTCAAACAGGTGTCTGGGCAGAACTTCCTTTAATCGCTTCACCAAGGCCTTGCCTCGTGAATAGGCCTTGTCCCGATGGGTGATGAAACTCAGTGCGTCCACTGGGTCCCCATTGATGGCGATGTCCAGTTTGACTAGCTTTCCCTGCTGATAACCCAGGAAGTCGTAGTCGAAGGATGCGTAGCCCCGACTACGACTTTTAAGAGCATCGAAGAAGTCGAAGAGGATTTCGCTCAGTGGCAGCTCGTATTTGAGCACCATACGCGTGGTTGTGGTGTGATCCATGCTGCGAAAGACGCAACGCCGCTCGGTGCACAGCTCCATGCAAGCACCCACGAAGTCGGTTGGTGTCACAATAGTGGCCTCAACGAAAGGTTCCCAGACTGTCGAGATTTGTCCTCCGGTAGGCCACTTTGCGGGATTGTCAACCGAGAGGCTCGAGCCATCGGTGAGCGTGATGCGGTAGATCACTGAAGGAGAAGTGGCAATGAGTGTCAGATCGAATTCCCGCTCCAGCCGTTCCTGCACGATCTCACTGTGCAGCAAGCCCAGAAACCCGCATCGAAAGCCAAACCCCAGAGCGGCCGAGGTTTCGGGCTCGAAGGAAAGGGCTCCGTCGTTGAGCTGCAGCCGCAGCAGGGCTTCTCTCAGATCCGGGAACTGCTCGCTGTCGACCGGATAGAGACCGTAGAAGACCATGGGTTTGACCTTTTTGTATCCGGGCAGAGCCTCATCGGCCAGCCGCTTGGCATCGGTCAGGGTATCGCCCACCCGGCAGGCGCCGATCTCCTTGATTCCGGCCTGCACGAATCCCACCTGCCCGGCTTGGAGAGCATTGGTCGAGAACATATCGGGTGCAAAAACCCCCACCTCACTGACCTCTGCCTCGTGACCCGATGCCATCATTCGAATTTGCATTCCGGGCTTCAGCACACCATCCATAACTCTCACGTGAGCGATTATGCCGACGTAAGGGTCAAAGTGGCTGTCAAAGATCAGTGCTCGCAGGGGCGCATCCGGCCTTCCATTGGGAGGAGGAATGCGTGTCACAATCGCCTGAAGGATTTCCTCAATACCCAGCCCCTGCTTGGCGCTGGCTAACAGACTCTCGGAGCCCCGGATCAACAGCGCCTCTTCGATCTCCTCCTTTACCCGCTCGGGATCGGCGGCGGCAAGATCAATCTTGTTTATGACTGGAATGATGGTGAGTTTGCTGGCGAGCGCTAAATCGACATTGGCCAGTGTTTGTGCCTCCACACCCTGCACAGCGTCTACCACTAAAAGAGCTCCTTCACAGGCGGTCAAACTACGGGAAACTTCATAAGTGAAATCCACATGACCCGGGGTGTCGATCAAGTTGAGTTCATACAATTCACCGTCACTGGCGCGGTGATAGATCCGAACGGCAGCCATTTTGATGGTAATGCCGCGCTCCCGCTCCAGGTCCATGCGATCTAAGACCTGGTCACGCATTTGACGAGCTTCTACTGTACCGGTGGCTTCCAGGAGGCGGTCGGCCAGCGTGGACTTCCCGTGATCAATGTGGGCGATGATGCAAAAGTTGCGGATGTGTGCTTGATCCACCGGGGAGCGCTCATCGGGTTGATTGGGGGAAGTCGACATTAGAAAGTCAGGCCGAATGTGGAGAGCAGGCCGAAGTCGTTCTCTCTGATCGTGGCCTGGGGTGGAGCACTGTCGAACTTGTTAAACATCTGGAGACCCATATGAAAGCCGCCGAAAACCGGGATTCGGATGTTTGCGTTCCACTCGACGCGAAAGCGATCGCCGCTGAGAATGGGGAGGATCTGGCCTCTCGTGCCGATGACTAATGGCCTCAAGCGAGAAGTCTCAAATTCCAGACCCGCCACGGCTTCACCGCTGAGTGTTCGCTCCAGGCTCTCAAACCTTTCTTGAAGGAAAGTCATCCCTCCAAAGATTGAAACAGTGGTGACGGGACCGATGGGAAACTCCATTCCCAGCCCTCCTCCCTGGCTGGTCCTAAAATCCAGCTTTGCCTGCTCGTCCGTCTCAGCTCGTCCCTGAACAAAAACGAAGGTGCGGGAACTCACGAAACGATCGAATTGAACCTGAAGTCGATGCATGTTCGAGGAAGTCTCTTCTTGCTGAACGCTGTAAAGTGAGTGCATCTGGATTCGAGTTCGAGTCCGGGCGGTCTTTCGCTCAGGTTGAAAGCTCAAGCTCAAGTTGTCGATGGTGGTGTTTCCGCGGCTGAGGGTATAGCCCACATCGGCACTGCCTTCCCAGGATTGAATGAACCCCGGAACCGCTGTTTCCTTGCGGATAGCAACCACCTGCGCCACCGCAACGGATGAGTTCAAGCCAATCTGCAGGGTTCCTGGTTGGGGACTCGAAATGGAACCTATGGTCGATTCTCCATTATTGAACTCGACCACGAAGGGCTCAGAAGTAGACAGTGTTTCTATCTGATCCCACTGGATCATCACGGTCCCGGCATAGGTCGTTTGCAGAGTGAGTCTTGCCGAGTCAAGACCTTCGACTTGCCCGCTGAGTCGATCACCGTTGGAGAGTTCCACCGTGTCGGCCAAAAGTGGGGTGAGATTGATCAAAACCACGAGCAGAGGCATCAGTGCTAATTTCACGGGGAGACTCCTGTTACCTATCGCACCAGTTGACCCATTCGGCTCCAGCGGGTGCGAGTAAAAAAGAAGATGATGCGTTCAGCATAGAGCTGAAGTATTTCGGGAAGGGAGGATCTCAAGTAGGCATCCGCCTCGTCCTCGTAGGACCAGAAAACAAGGAGGGGAGTGCCCAGGATATGAGTGCGCGGAAGAAACCCAAAATAGCGACTGTCGGCACTGTCGTCTCGATTGTCTCCCATGACGAAGTACAGACCGTCGGGAATTGTCTTGGGACCGTAGTGATCGCGCTGAGAGTCCCCAGAGGCTTGGTGATAGGGATCTCTTCTGGGATAGATGTAGGAATCGGAGTGCACTTTATAAGGCTCATGCAGAAGCTTCCCGTCGATGTAAACATTCTTGTTGCGAATCTCCAGGGTTTCTCCTGGCAGACCAATGGCCCGTTTCACGTAGAGGACCCGGGGGTCCCGTGGGAATTTGAAGACGAGCACATCTCCTCGTTCAATGGTGTGTTTGGGGGTGAAGGGAAGTCCGAGCCTGAAACCGTTGCGGATGGTGAATTTATCGATGAGCAGACGATCTCCAACCAGAATAGTGGGCTCCATCGAGGGAGTGGGCACGGTCATGGGATGCACCACGTAAGTGGTGACGAAGAGGGCGAAGATTGTGCAGACCACTATGGTTACAAAATACTCACGCAGGGTGCTCTCTTCCTCAGACTGCAGTTCCGTTTGCTCTGGCGCCTCTGGTGTCTCCATGGTTCAACTAATGTTACCACTGGAAGGGGGCACAAAACGAAGCAAATTCAAAATTCAAAGGGCGTATTGTCCTAATGATTCTATGGCACATTCGCCGCACTGAGGCGGCTCCCACCTTCTCTGGTCCTTGCGGCTTGAGAGAATGTGGGAGGTACTAGTGCCAAGGCACCCTCAGGCCGCGAAGACGTGTCGAAAATGCTTTGAGCAACACGCCCTCAAAATTCCCAATCTGGAATTTGAAGCCTGGAGCTTGGAACGTGAAACCTGGAACCTGAGTCCCACGACCGCACGAATCGCGCTAGCGAAGCACTTTTCCCATGCGGTTCCAGCGAGTACGAGTCACGAAGAAGAGGAGTCGTTGACCATAGAGCTCAAGGATCTCTACGAGAGAGGTTCTCAGATGGGCGTCGGGTGGGTCCTGGTAGGACCAGAAAATAAACAGGGGTCGACCCACGAGGTAGCGTTTGGGTAGAAACCCCCAGGAACGACTGTCGTAGCTGTCATCGCGATTATCACCCATGACGAAGTAGCTGTCTTCTGGAATGATTATCGCGCTGTAGTTGTCTCGCCCCCCGTTCCCTACAACAATGTTTGGGTCAGAATGCCTTTTATAGGGCTCATCCAGCGCTTCTCCGTTGATGTAAACGACTTTGTTGCGGATCTCCAGTCTGTCACCCGGAATACCGATGACTCGTTTCACCAGAAGAATTTCCGGCTCAAGGAGAGCCTTGCAAACGACGATGTCCTGTCGTTGTACCGTGTAAATGGGTACCGCTGGCAGTCCTGATTCATATCCGTTGCGGATGGTAAATTTGTCAATCAGGAGGCGGTCGCCAACCAGGATGGTCGGTTCCATCGAGGGAGTGGGCACGCTCATCGGATGCACAACGTAGGTGGTCACAAAGAGGGCAATGATGGTGCAGACCACGATGGTGAGGAAGTACTCACGCAAGGCGCTCGGCTGGTCCTCCTCCTGTTGTCTTTTTTTCTTCCGGCTGTGGGCTTTGCGTTGTCTTGACATGGCGAAACTCTACTCCTGTGGTGACAGCACATTTTTCTGCGGGGTGACCCTGGCCCCATCGGGTGACTCCCGTCGAAGCTGTGCAACGGTCTTGGCCGTCACCGGATCCCTGAAATCGGAAGCAATTTCTGCCAGGGGGATCAAAACGAAATTTCTTTTGCACCAAGCGGGATGTGGGATTTTCAAGGAAGGTCTCTGCAGAATCTGCTGCCCATAGAAGAGAATGTCAATATCAATGGTGCGAGCTCCTTTGATTTCCTGCCGAATGCGGCCCAATTCCGATTCAATTTCTTGACATGCTCTCAACAGGGCTTCAGGCTTCAGTTCGGTCTGCACTCGGCAGACAAGATTCAAAAACTCAGGTTGTTCCGGTACTTCGACGGGCTCGGTTTCGTAGATAGAGGATTCGTCCAGGAGCAGGATTTTCTTTTCATGCAGTTTTCCGAGAGCGCTCTTGAGATTGGTCCTGCGATCTCCCAGATTGGAACCGAGTGAAAGGTAAATTGAGGAATCCATCATTTCTCTTCAATCCCTAATCGCTTAATGTGGGTAAAAGAGACTCTCCAGTCGTCTGAGGGTCCCGAAGTCTCCAATCCCTTTGAAAAACAGGGAAAAGAGAATCTGCTTCTCCTCTCGCACGGCGATGTTAAAGCCCCGAAATGCCACAGTCACACCACAACAGTCCCAAAAGTAATTGACATGAGGTTCATTGGACAAGAAGCGTCTCGTCTTGAGATCATACCTGAGAGTGGCGCCACCAGAAAGGCCGCGCTGGAGATCCCCAAGCCTTATCTGGCCCTGCCATGTGTTGCTTCTGGCGCTCCCCGGGGGCAGCTGAAGCTTCTCCAGAATGAGTGTCTCATCAGGTGTTTCCTTCTTGACATAATAGGTGGTAGCCAGGGAGAGTCCTGCCGGGCCTGTGAGAGAGCCTGTCACCGAGAAGTTTCGGAAGCTGCTGAACTTTGGATCGTAGTCACCTCGCACGTCGAAGTTATATCGCGACCTCGGAGTGAAGCGGACCAGGACCGTCACGGGCGAGTAGTTTCGTGGAGTCACTC
>JAPUKI010000267.1 GCA_027295745.1 Acidobacteriota bacterium | reverse complement strand
CTGAGAACAGTGAAGCCCACGAGGCTTATCTCAAGGGACGCGCTGAACAGGCAAGCTATTCTGCCGAGGGATACCAGAAAGCGATCAATTATTTTGAGCAGGCAATTGAAGAAGACCCCAACTACGCTTTAGCCTACGCAGTTCTTGCCATCGCTCACCATCGACTGTCCACACCCCTTGGAGTCGTGCCCTACCGTGAGGTCGCGACAACAGTAGAAGAAATGGCAATGAAGGCTCTGGAGATCGATAACAGTTTAGGCGAGGCTCATGCGGCACTGGGAGATGTCAAGCGTCATTACTATTGGGACTGGACAGGCGCCGAAGAGGAATACAAGTTAGCCATTGCACTGGATCCGAGTTCCTATCAAGCACATTATGGCTATGCCTTTTTGTTATCGGCTATGGCGCGTCATGATGAAGCCCTTGCTGAAGTCAGAACTTCCCAGCAACTTGATCCTCTCAACCCCGAAACCAGAACTGCCACAGCATTCCACCTCCGCATGGCACGACGATCCGACGAAGCGATTGAGCAGTGTCGAATGGCGCTGGACATGAACCCTGACTACCAGCTGGCTCATCAGAGACTCGCCAACAATTATGAGGACAAGGGCCTGTACAAGGAGGCCGCGGAAGCCCGTCAAAATCAATGGCTTCTTACAGGAGCCAGCGAGGAAGAGGTAGCAGGACTCTCAGATGCGGCGGCCATGGGTGCAGAGGACTACTCGCGGTGGATGCTGAACTACGCCAGAGAAAGAGCCCAGCGGGGAGAGTATGTCTCAACGTTTACCTTTGCCATGCTCCATGCCCAGCTCGGTGAGAAGGACCAAGCCTTTGAATGGCTGGAGGAAAGCTACCAAGAACGTAACGCTGGTTTGGTTATTCTCAAAGTAACGCCATACTTTGACCCCCTCCGTGACGACCCTCGTTTCACTGACCTGCTGCGGCGGATGAACCTGGAACCGTGAGAAGCCATTCCTGTCCTGGATCGCCACTAAGAGTGCTTTGCTCTCCCGTCCTGGGCATTACGACGTATCAAGCAGTGCACGGCTGACCATAAACCGGAGAATCGATAAGCAGGATCAATGTACCGCTCGATAACGTAGAATGCGAAGTAATAGAGTCGAGCCGACGCCCAGACAATCACCACCAGCAGGCCAGCGGTACGCCACATCATTGCCTCTAGCAGCACCAGAGCACAAGACGACAGAAGTAGCACCAGGAACAGAGCTGTCTTTAGGTACATCCACCTGGCGCTTTTAAGATCTCGCATGCAGTTACCAGAATCAGTCCTCGCGACGCCCTACTAAAAAGACACTGGCAGTCATATCCATTGTCTCACTGGCCACATCAGAAGCTCAAATTAGCTGGGTTTCCCCCCAAAGCTCACGCATTGCTTTCCAATAGCCGAGATGTTTCCACTCTTTAGTTTTGCTCCCGCCTTTCGCTCGGCGCAGCGGTGCTTTCCTTGGGAGGATGAAGTTGAAATCGTCTGTGATGATTCGGTAGTTTTCGTCAAGGGCGGTAGTGGCATTTCGAATGTCTAGGAGTGAATATCTGGTACAGTTTGTAGTTCATGCAATCTAGCCCCTCCAACTCCACAGGCAAGTTCACAGGTTCCGGGAGTTACCAGACGTGGGTTTTCTTGCTCATTAATCTGGTTGCCGCTTACTATTTTACGCAGCTGCGATTAGAGCTAGGCCACGAGAACCCAAGAGCCTCTTACGTGGTTCTTACGGATTTCACTGGTTTTTTGCCATTCCAAGCCCGAGTTTTAATTCCAGCCTTAATCCGACTGACTGGTTCATTACTGGGTGGACAGATTGCGCCCATACAGTTGGCCAGGATTATCGATTACTTCGCCATGGTGTTAGCGGTCCTTGGCTTGAGGAGATACCTCAGGGCATGGCTTTCACCTTACAGCTGTTCTCTCGGCGCGTTGCTACTTTACCTCCTTCTTCTCTTTCACTATTTTTTCACCCCTCCTGGTCAACGTATCCTCTATCCTTATGACTTACCCGCTCTTGCCTTCATCACCTGGGGACTGGTGTTTGGGCGAGAGCGAAATTGGAAGTTCTATTACCCCCTTTTTTTCTTTGCCTGTTTAAACAGGGAGACCGCCTGCCTGCTCACACTGGGTCACACTGCCGCCTCGCTGAATCGGCGGCAAATTCCTGGGTGGTGGCCCCATTTTACAGCTCAGTTACTCATCTGGTGTGGATGTGGGGTTGGCCTGCGTTATCTTTTCCTGGGCAATCCCGGGGTGATCTTTGAAGACCACTTCGACATGAACATCCTGAGACTTAGCCACTCTCCTAGCTGGGTTCTGCTAGCCAGCAGCTTTGGTTATCAGTGGGCCCTGATCCTGGTCTTTTGGAGACGCATCCCCGCCTATCTCAAAAAGCAGTTAATCACCGTGCCCTTTTTGCTTTCTCTAATGGTTTTCGTTGGCAATATTGACGAGTTAAGAATCTATGGAGAACTCGTTCCCTACGTTGCAGCGGCAGCATGGGTGGGATGGGCATCTCTACTGTCGGACGTCAAGAAAGCGGGATTCCTGAGATTTTGGAATCGAGGCTGCGGGTGAGAGTCAATGCACACAAGGTTGGCTCCAGCCGGGATTATGCATAGGTTTTCGTGACGAAGTGCCGCAGGCGCCGCGATGACAAGGCGTGTGACCCGCAAGCGGGTACCCCAGGGCCCCGCAGGTGTACTCATGCAGTACGCCGAGGAGCCCAAGGAAGCACAACGCAGTCGGTGCGCAACGCACGCTGGATGACTCCGGCACTGCAGTAGAAAACTTATGCATTATCCCGGCTAGAGAGTGTGGGACTGGAAGAGGCCGAGATGTTGGATGACGATACGGAAAGAGCGAAACGTGGGGAGTCTGTCTGAGCAGCTAGCTTAGCGCTGCATCATGCCCACCTTGGTGAGAAGGAGGGGGCGTTCGAAGGGTTGGAGAAGGCCTACCGAGAAGCTGCTGCGGATCAATCTTGAGCCTTAGCGGCCAGCAATTAACCCCAGTCTTCCCTGGCTGCTTTCCAGGCAGCGAGTGTGGTTACGATTACAACTGTCATCACGAAGATCATGTTCTTTTTATACCCAACCGGGCTGGGGAATAGTGTGACGGTTATCACCACCTCTTCGGACGAGAAAATTTCCGCTGAGAGGGTGAAGATATCGGGCTAGAGGATTCCTCAGTTGCGAGTGGAAATCAGACAGTATCTTGGGTTCGAATCCTACCTCCTCCGCCCCGGAGATCATAAGGTTGACAAGGACCTGATCCTTAGCTTCTAATACTTCCATAACCGAGTAGCCGGTAACTTTGTGTATGCAAGAGAGTAAACAGGACATAAAGTCGGTCGATTGGCGACTTTCGGTGTTGACCATTGGCTTGGTGCTGATCATCGGATGTGCTGAACCGGGATCCAGGAGTCCCAGCAGCAGTCTGGAGCTGGAGCCCGCTGCCGAGCAAGAATCCCTGGCGGAACTTGGAATTATTCAATCCGGCGTTCCCGAGCCGGGTGGACAGGCCCCTGACTTTGCTCTCCTGGATATGGATAAGCAGCTTGTCAGGCTCTCTGACTTTCGTGGTACACCCGTTGTTCTGAACTTTTTTGCTTCCTGGTGCGGACCCTGTCTATTGGAAATGCCCTTCATTCAAGAGGCTCATCTTCAGGCCCAGGAGGCAGGGTATGTGGTGCTGGGAGTCGTTGTCCAGGACAGCCGTGAAGCTGTCAGGTCCCTGGCAGACTCCATGGGGCTAACTTTTCCCATGGTCCTTGACGGAGACAACACGGTAGGCATGGCCTTCCATGTCGTCGGTCCTCCTGCTACCTTCTTTTTGGATGAAAATGGGAAGGTTATCTCAGTCGTTGCCGGGCCCATTGACCCAGAGACCCTGGAGCAGGAACTGGCCAAGATCACTGGTGCATGACGGCGCAGTCCAGGTTTCTCCAACCGCCTGTACCCACACGGGCTGAGAGAGTCATCATGCCGGAACGAATCTTCACAGGTACAAACACCTTTGCATCTGGGCCGCCATCGCCCCAATAGCCCTCAACTTCAACCGGCGCAGAACTATACCTGGCAAGGCCCCCACGACCACTAGAGCCCCGAGGATTGCAGGCAAATATTGCCTGGATATCATTATCAGCAAAGAGAGCTGCCGGCTGACCACCCATCAAACACATGATGCTGCACTTCTCTTGCATGCTCCCATCTGCCAGCATGTGGTCTTCGGCAACATTGTTCCAGGTCCCGGTCATGGCCTTCCCTTTCACCGCACAGGTGAGATCGATGACCCGACCTTTTAAGATGACCGTCTCAGGCTGCGTTGTCTGGGCCTTTACGGGGGTCCTGAAGAGGGACATGGCTAAAGGTGTAATGGCCAAGGCGGCCAGTATCAGCCCAAACTTGCTCCACCTATTGAATCTCATGGGATATCACCCTCCTCGCCCAGCGGGGCCGAGCCCGGGAAACTGCTGGAGCCCGGATTATGCATAGTCCGGGCTAGGGGTCCAATCTCAGTTTCCCACCAAGGGTGAGGTCTTCAACCTGACCTGAGATTCCTCGCCCTTCCTTTCCGTCCAGGAGACATAAAGGTTCTCCTCGTCGGTCGCGAGCATTGGCCAGAAGGTGTTCCAAGTACCGTCGCTGACCTCATAGCTCGGGCTCCACTCCCCGGTGTCGGCGTCGCGGTAGGCTAGGAGGATCTGAGATTTGTCCTCCTTCACGCCTTCAAATAGGGCATAGACGGTGTCGTTTTTGTCGACTATAACCCGGGTGTGCAGCACGACGTTGGCCGGCGCTTCTGAAAGGAACTGGCGGGGAGCAAAACTCTGGCCACCGTCATCAGAATAGGTATAGTAGATGCCCGATTCATCGGGCGTCTTACCACCGGTCCACCAAACTGTATGGATGAGATCCTTGCTATCGACTGCGATGGAAATACCTGCGTGGGGGCAACCGAAAGCAGTCCAGCCATCATCGCTGATCAGGACCGGCTCGCTGAAGGTTTGGCCACCATCGGTGGAGTGAACCATCACGTGGTTTCGCACGTTATCCGGTTCAATGTAGCCAGCCGGGGTAGCGTACTCCCGATGGGCGACCAGGACCGTCTCGCCGCCATTCATGAAGGCTATAGCGGGTCGGCAACAAGGACATGCCCAAGCGGAGATGCGACTGTTTTTGCTGAAGGTCCTGCCGCCGTCATCGGATACTGACAGAAACACTTCCTTGGCTTCAAAGTCATTCCGGCCGTCCAGCCAGGTTGCGAAAATTTTCCCATTGGGTGCAGTAGCCATGGCAGTAAAATTCGCGCGGCTGACCTCCAACTGATCGTCATTAAGAATCATCTCCGGGGAAAAGGGTTCCCCGCTTTCGGCATAGGCCGTTTTTAGAACATGCTGATTGTCCATATGAGTGAGACCCGATTGGCCCTCCAAGGGCCTCTCCACCCTCAGCTGAGAAACAGGATTCCACATGCCCGTCAGGCCGTCATTGGCCGAAGAGGCGAACTTGGCCAAATTCTCACCCCCATGGGAAGCCACCGGCTCCTGGTTCATCTGTCGGATATCAGCAATCTGCTGACCGCCACTCGTCACTGTGGCTACGAAGACATCACGGTTTCTCCCATCGGCGTTAGCTTCCGTCCAGCTCATAAACACCTTACCTGTCGCGGACGTTACTAAATAGGGGTCGGCTGGATGATTCTGAGAGTTCCCCACCGTAATGGATGCTTGAAAGGGAAAGACCGGCTCAAGCGAGGAGTCATCTCCCTGGGTTCTAGCGCACCCCGATAGAGCAAGCGAGATGAAAACCAGTGCCAGAAAAAACGTTTGGATTGTTTTACTCACGGCGGCCTCCTGTTTTACCTGGAGTATTAAAATTGAAGAATAGTTTTTCAATCCTTTCGAAAAAGCTTTTATCGCTGTTGTGGGAACGGTAACACCCGAAAAGATGACTTGTCAAGGCTACTGGGGCAAGGGCCGACGATTGATGCAAAATCGGCAGTAGCAGCTCAAACACCCGTCGAAAAGACGATGGTGCGGCGTTTGGATACGATGATGCGGTGTTCCAGATGAGCTTTCACTGCTCGGGCCAGGACGATGCGTTCTATATCCCTGCCGATTTGTTCCAGGTCCTTATTGGAGTGTTCGTGAGTCACTGATTCGACATCCTGTTCGATCACCGGTCCCTCGTCCAGTTCAGCGATAACATAGTGCGCGGTAGCTCCTATCATTTTCACGCCTGTGTCATAGGCCTGCTGGTAAGGATTCGGACCCTTAAATGCAGGAAGAAACGAATGGTGTATATTGATAATCTTTTGTGGATATTCTTTCACGAACTCTTCTGACAGGATCTGCATATAACGCGCCAGCACCACCAGGTCGATATGGTGCTGCTTCAGGAGCTTGCGAATTTGCAGCTCTTGCTGTGACTTGTTTTCCTTGCTGGTTGGAAAACAGTAAAAAGGAATCCTGAATTTGTCTGCCACAGACTCCAGGTCGGGGTGATTGCTGATCACTACCGGAATCTGGCAGCTGATCTCGCCTTCCTGCTGTCTCATGAGCAGGTCATAAAGACAGTGAGGGGACTTGGTTGCAAGGATTGCAACTCGCTGCAGATGGTCTGAGTAGTGAACCGACCACTCCAGGTTGAGGGCTCTTGCAAACTCTTCGAATTCCCTCTCCAGGTTCCCCCTCGAGGAGGGAAGGCAGTCCAGATCCAACTTCAGCCGCATAAAATACTGATTCTGTGCGATGTCTGTATATTGCTGGCAATGGAGGATGTTAAAGCTCTTCTCATAGAAAAAGGTGCTGATTCGGGAAACCAAGCCCTTTTGATCGGGACACTGAATAAGAAAGACAATGTATTTCATCTTGACCATTACTGAGGAATCATCCCTTATTTAGAGTATAAAGAAATCCCCCGATCACAGCGGAAGACCGCCTGGACACTCTCGGAAATCAAGGTACTGAGATTCGCTTCCCTTTGGCAATTTGCATTGCCTTCATACCTCAAAATGCCTTAACATCTAGGACAACGCAGACCCACATGGGGGAGTTAAATAGTGATCGGCCAGACCATATCCCATTACAAAATCCTGGAGAAACTCGGTGGCGGAGGTATGGGTATCGTTTACAAGGCCGAGGACAGCCGCCTGGGCCGCAATGTGGCCCTGAAGTTTCTGCCTGAGAAGTTTGCCCAGAATCGCCAGGCACTGGAGCGTTTCCAGAGAGAAGCCAGAGCGGCCTCGGCACTGGATCATCCCAACATCTGCGCAATCTACGATATCGGTGAGCATGAGGGACAACCTTTCATCGTCATGCAGTACCTGGAAGGGCAAACCCTCAAGCAGCGCATCCAGGGCAAGTCTTTGGAGACCTTTGAAATCCTGGATCTGGGGATTCAGATTGCGGATGCTCTGGATGCCGCCCACTCCAAAGGGATTTTCCACAGAGACATTAAACCGGCCAACATCTTCATCACCCGGCGAGGGGATGCCAAGGTGCTGGACTTTGGACTGGCCAAGCTGACGCGAGAGCAAACCGAAGTGGACTCCAGAATGCCCACCGCCCAGGTGTCCGAAGAGGCTCTCACCAGCCCCGGGACGGCCCTGGGCACGGTGGCCTATATGTCGCCTGAACAAGCCAGAGGTGAGGACCTTGATGCCAGGACTGATCTCTTCTCCCTGGGGGTGGTCTTGTATGAGATGGCGACTGGCAGCCTCCCTTTTCAGGGCAGCACCACTGCGGTTGTCTTTGACGAGATCCTCAATAAAGCACCCACCTCGCCAGTGAGATTGAACCCTGAACTTCCTGACGACTTGGAGCGAATGATCAACAAGTCTCTGGAAAAGGATAGGGATGTCCGCTGCCAGTCGGCCAAAGAGCTCCTGGCGGATCTGAAGAGGTTAAAGAGAGATACTTCGGGAGAATCCGCAGTCAGTCGAGCAACCACACTGACCTCAGCTGGACGGAGTTACTTCTGGCCGGCAGTAGCTGGGGGAGTCGTCGTCCTTGTCCTGTTGGGCTTGGCGTTGTTTGGGCCATCCACTCCCCCTCCACCACAGGAAGCCATCGATTCCATTGCCATTCTGCCTTTTGAGAACATAAGCAATGATCCCGACTGGGAATTCGTGAGTGACGGTATTGCTGAGGGCATTATCAACAGTCTTTCTCAATTGAGTGATCTGAAGGTCATCTCTCGGGCATCTTCCTTCCGTTATCGGGGACGGGACATCGATCCACAGAGCGCAGGAGATGAGCTGGGCGTACGAGCATTGGTAATGGGAAGAGTGCTGGTGCGCGGTGATGATCTTTTGATCCGAGCAGAGCTTGTGGAAGTTGAGGAGAACAGGCAGTTGTGGGGAGGAGAGTACGAGGGAAGCCTGAGAGACATTCTCCAGTTGCGGCAAAACATTGCCAGGGAGATCTCGGACAAATTGGGCTTACAGCTCACTTCTGAAGAGGCCACCCAACTCGCCAGGACATACACCGACGATGACCAGGCCCACGCAGCCTATCTCAAGGGCAGATTCGAAGAGGTCAAGCGCACCGCCGCAAGATACCGCAGAGCGATCCAACACTTTGAGGAAGCCATCAGAAGAGATCCCAACTATGCTCGTGCTTATGCAGCATTGTCCCGATGCTACCGTACCCTTGCCATACCTCTTTATGCCATGCCTCCGGAGGAGGCCATGCCCAAGGCCGAACAAATGGCGATCAAGGCACTGGAGCTGGATGACCAGCTGGCCGAGGCACATGCTGCATTAGCATGGGTCCGAATGAACTACGATTGGGACTGGGAGGAATCCGAAAAAGAATACAAGCGAGCCATGGAAGAGGATCCCAGTTCTTACGATGCCCACTACGGGTACGCTTTTGTGATGACGGCCCTGGGGCGTCATGATGAAGCCATTGCTGAAATCAGACGTGCCCAGGAACTTGATCCTCTCGACCCAGCAGCCAGAACGGCAGCGGCTTCACTTTTCAGGTTCGCAGGTCGATACGATGAATCCATCGAGGAGATTCAGGCCGCACTGGAGATGGAACCAGATTTCCAGTTCGCCTATCTCAGGCTAGCCTGGACCTATGAGGCCATGGGCCGATACCCGGAAGCCGCGGCAGCCCGGCAAAAGGAGCAGATCCTTGGGGGAGCCAGTCAGGAAGATGTGGCAGGACTCTCCGATGCGGCCGCCTCAGGTGAAAAGAGCTACTGGCGATGGATACTGGACTACACCCAGGAGGCAGCAAAGGAACAATATGTTGTAGAAAGTGACTTTGCCCACCTCTATGCACAACTGGGTGAGAAGGCCCAGGCCTTTGAGTGGCTGGAGAAGGCCTATGAGGCACGCAACCCCAGTCTGCCTTATCTCAAAGTACAACCGCGCTGGGACCCCATCCGCGACGACCCTCGCTTCACTGACCTGCTGCAGCGGATGAATTTGATGCCGTAAGCCGCACAAGTTGTGCAATCCCGACTATAATCTAACCGGGGAAAGAATGAGTCCTTTTATCGAGCGTATCATTGGAGCGGCCCAACTCGAGGTCGAGGTTTTTAAAGAGGTCAAAGCGGATGCCACTGCAACTGGCCAAGCCATGACAGTGGTGCTGCTCTCCAGCCTGGCCGAGGGCATCGGTGCCCTTACTCTGGGAGGCTTTCGCCCTTTAGTGAAAGGTGCCGTAATAGCTCTGATCGGGTGGTTTGTGTGGGCCTTCATTGTGTACCTCATCGGAACCAGGCTTCTCCCCGAGCCGGAGACCGGCTCCGATATAGCGCAGCTGCTGCGCACCACGGGCTTCTCGGCCGCTCCGGGAATGCTGCGGGTGCTGGGTTTGGTCCCGTTTCTTCGTGTTTGGATCGCAATTGCTGTCACCATCTGGATGTTCCTGGCCATGCTCATCGCGGTGCGGCAGGCACTGGACTACAACAGCTTTGAGCGAGCGGTGGGGGTGTGCCTGATCGGCTGGGTCGCCCACATCGTGATCATGAGGATGTTGGGCGGTTAGTTTCCGGAAAGTCCCTGCGAAATTTTGTCGATAGCCTGGGCCAGAAGACGGTTAAATGTCTCAGGAGCCTCCATCATGACGAAGTGGCCTACCTTGGGCACCAGGGATACTTCAAAGGATTCAAAGGAAGCCGCGAAGCTCTCGACAACTTGAAGGAATGGGGCATTATGTTCTGCCTGGATCATGAAAACCGGTTTTCGCAGCCGCTCCAGTGCCTGTGGAAAATCAACTCTTCCCCACTCGTAAATGCCTTCCATGGCAGCGATGCCCACCTCTGAAGATCCGGCCGACAGCTCAGCCACGAATTTCTCAACCAGGTTGGCATCAGAAGTGGAAGCACACAGAGTCTGGCGCACCCACTTTTGGGTGGTTGCAACGAAATCCCTCCGGAAAGGAGCCAGGCGCTGCTCGCGTTCTTCCGGAGTCAGCCGTGCCCACCAGTCAAAAAGAGTGTCAACTCCTACCAAAGCCAGGACACGTTCAGGCATCCTTCCCGCTGCCTCCAGGACAACAAGTCCTCCCATCGAGTGCCCTACCAGCACAACCTCATCCAGATCCAAATGATCGGCGACTGCCACCACATCCTGGCCAAAGGCTGGGATGGTCCAATCCCTGCGATTGAGTCCTGACCCCCCGTGACCTGCCAGGTCAATGGTCACCACCTTGTAGTGGGGGGCAAAGTGCTTCACCTGAGCCTTCCAATAACTGGGGTGACAGGACCAGCCATGAACGAAGAACAAGGTGGGAGTACCACTTCCTTGCACCTGGTAGTGGATGGGCACACCATCAAAGGACAGCACACTCTTTTCCGATGAAGAGGCCGGGCTTTGGTTGGGGTCGGACTGATGGGATGACATCTCTTCAGCTTTCGGCGCTTCGGGATGAGAAGCTCTGAGTGATCCGGGCTACGGGATCTCTATCGACACCTGATTCTCGAAGCGGAGAAAACTCCCCGACAACTTGCTGCCCGTTTTCTTGCTCTTCAGGTACAGAAAGCCTTCCAGCGTTTCGCCAGGTGCTACCTCGACTTGCTTGAGTTGGTAGTGTTCTAAAATGGCTCGAAGCCTTTGGGCTACATTGACTGAGACTGTCCCGGCCCTCGCTCCAGGTTCCACAGTTGGAACTCGCTCCCACTCCTCACGAGTGGGACGTCCTCCCGAGTAGGCTTCCCCATAGATGCCGAGTTGGCCTCCTCTGTAGAATTTCATGAGTTGGGGGGTGATTTCCGTGGGGGCAGCACGATTGATAGTCTTTCCTCCGCTCTCGAAGACTTCCACTTCTCCTGGGTCAAAAGTCCAGATCCCAGAGGAGCCATTTCTTATCCTGAGCTTGAGGACAGCGAAACCCTCATTCAGAATCTGCCAGGGGAAATCATCGGGGAGTTCACTTTGCTTCAAGGACGATACTTCGAAAGTGATCTCCTCGATCTGAGGTGTCGAGGCCAGAAGCAAAAAAGAGATCACAAGAACCTTCATCAGTTTAAACACCTGACAGCTGACCACGGAGAGGCTGACCGGGTCCTGACTCCTGCCTCCTCAAGTTCACTTATCTACCCCTGAGCTGCCGACAGTCAATGGGCGGTTGGGATCACCAGCCATGAAAAGGGTCTGGGTGGGGAATGCAAACTCGATACCCTCTTCATTAAACCGGCGCAATATTTCCAGATTAACCCGCTGATTGAAGGCCAGGAAATCCCAATAGTTGGGAGGGCTATACCAATAGATAACCAGGATGTTGAGAGCTGAATCCTGGAATTCATTAAAGACCACCCGGGGAGGCCGGTCTGAGGACATCCCCTCGTGATGATCCAGAATATCTCGAATGATCTCCAAAGCTCGTTCTACCTTCTCTGGGGAGGTATCGTAGGTGATGGTGATATTTGCGACACGCTTAATGAAAGGGCGTTTTGAAATGTTCTGTATTTTTTCGTGAGCTAGGTCACCGTTGGGGATTGTCACCAAGTGACCATCCAGGGTGCGGATACGCGTGGAACGCAAACCCACCTCCTCAACCGGGCCATCATAGCCGCTCACCACGATGCGGTCGCCCATCTCAAAAGGTTTGTCCACAAAGAGCATGAGAGAGCCGAACAAGTTCCTGAGGGTGTCCTGGGCTGCCAAGGCCAGGGCCAGACCACCAACGCCTAAGCCCGCCAGGAGGGAAGAAATGGGCTTGTCGCTTAAGATCGTCGCGACTTGGACAAATGCCAGAAGGACAATGGTGACACGGAGACTTTTCCGCACCACTGGAGAGAGCATGTCATCCAGCTTAGTTTCCGTTTTGGCCGCCAATTTCCTCAGCCAGTAGTCCACCACATCTACCAAACAGAAACCCACGTAGGCGAGCGCCAGGACCAAAAGGATGGACAC
>JAPUKI010000266.1 GCA_027295745.1 Acidobacteriota bacterium | reverse complement strand
TCAATCTATTGACGGGCCACAGTCAGGCCTTCGGATTCAGTATCGCTCGTATCACGTTCCCCGTGACCCTCAAGGAAGTACACCACTTTCTCCTCTTCACGAGTGATCTTAATGATGGCGCTGGTGAGTTTCTGCTCATCTACGTTGTCCATAATTTCTCTTTTCGCTCCACCCAGGACCACCAACTGAGCATTGCGCTGAATCTCATACTGTGAGGTTTTACCCGGTTCTTCGTCCGGATCCACGATTTCGTACCAGACTCTTGACGAGACAGTGCGGTATTGCTTGACCAGATCTTCAAATCCAGCACGTCCGGGTTCACCACGGAAGAAGCCGATAATCTGAATATCGCTGGTCAAATTCTCCACGACTTTTCGGCTCTGCTCAGAAAGGGAGTACACTTGATTTTCCGTCAGATCCAGGCGCTCGTGATAACGAAAATTCAGGAAATTCGTCAGGATGAGAATCCCCACCACAAGTGAGACCGTCAGCCCGGCGGCACCTCCATAGCGAGCTCTCCGTGTTTTCAGAGATGCACGGACCGTGGAAACAACACCATCAACCATTTTTTAACTCCCTACTGCCTCCACTTGGCGGAACCCAAAGACACGGACGTCAAGAACAGCCCCAAAAAGATCAAGGACAGGTAAAAGACCAGATGCTGCGAGTCCAGAATTCCGATGGTGAAGTCCTGATAGTGGTTGAGTATAGAAAGATACCGCATCGTCTCATTGATCAAGGTCGTTCCGGTGCCGGCCGAAGCATCGATCAGCCACAACACGAAGAAGACCCCAAAGGTGATGACGGCAGCAATAATTTGATTTTCCGTCAGCGAAGAGACAAAGAGGCCGACTGCCAACAGCGTTCCTCCTAAAAGAAAGGCGCCCAAGTACCCGACAAGCATGGGGGCCAGTGGCGGAGTCGGCTCGCTCAGATAGTAAAGGAGCAGGGAGTTGAGAATGGTGGGAACCAGCATCACCAGGAGAAGCACGACAAGGGCTGTGAATTTTCCCAAAATCAGCTGCAGGTGGGTCACAGGAGAGGTGAAAAGGAGCTCAATAGTTCCCCGCTTCTTTTCCTCGGCGAACACTCCCATCGTCATCATGGGCACCAGGAATAAGAGGAAGGTGCTGATGGCACCGAAAAAGCTGCGCTGGGTCACAGCGGTCGCGTCAAAGGCCGGTGGGGAGGTACCGAATTGCTGCGATTGAAAGGCCTGCTGCACCGTAAACTCAATGACACTTGCCAATATCATGTAAAAAACATACCCGGACAGGGCAAAAAAGACTCCCATGACGACATAGGCGATGGGGCTCACAAAAAGGTTGTGCAGCTCCTTTCCAATAATCACCAGGTAATTCCTCACTCCTCTCCCTCCTCTTTTTCCCCTTTCTCCTCTTTCTCCTCTTCCTCCTCTTTCTCCTCTTCTGTCGTCAACTGGACGAAAACCTCCTCCAGACTCACACTCTTCTTTTTCAACTGGTACAACTCTAAACCGGACTCAATCACCTTTTGCGCAATCAGGTGACGCACATCTTCTTCTCCCTCAGTCTCCACAAGCACCGTCCGATGGGCATTTTGAGGTTCACCCAGTGAGACACTCCTGACCTGGGGAAATTCGCGCAGGAGAGCATCGAGATTTTCTACTGCCCCCCCGACTTCCAACTCCAGCATTGCTCCCGACGCCGATTGTCCGGTGAGATTCTCGGGCGTGTCAACAGCCACAATTTTCCCTTTGTTGATGATGATCACCCGCTGGCAGGTCATGCTCACTTCAGGCAGAATGTGGGTGGAAAGAATCACGGTGTGATCCCCAGCCAGACCCTTGATCAACTCTCGAACCTCAATGATCTGTCTGGGATCCAGTCCTATGGTGGGCTCATCCAGGATGAGGATCTCGGGCTTATGGATGAGCGCCTGGGCCAATCCCACTCGCTGTTTGTATCCCTTGGAAAGATGCTTAATCAGGCGCTGGCCCTCCTCCTCCAGTCCGCAGCGCGCCTTGACCTCCAGCAGGCGAGAACCGACAGCAGCTCGATTGACGCCCTTGATGCTGGCCACAAATCGAAGATAGGCATCGACAGTCATCGCTTCATAGAGGGGAGGATTCTCGGGCAGATAGCCCACTCGTCTCTTCACCTCCAGCGGCTGCTCGAAGACATCAAAGCCAGCCACAACGGCCCTTCCCTCCGAGGCGGGAAAGAAGCCGGCCAGGATGCGCATGGTGGTAGTTTTCCCGGCCCCGTTGGGACCCAGAAAGCCCAACACCTCGCCCTTCTCGACCTGGAAGCTCACATCTTCAATGGCCGTGTGCCATCCATATCGCTTCGTGAGATGCTCAGCTCGAATCATAATTAGGAAGAATCCAGAATTCAGAATCCAGAAGCTCTTGTCATGCTCCTAACTCTTCACTTCTGCATTCTGACTTCTGGCTTCAGGATTCTTCTTCTGACTCCTCTCCTCCACATACCTGTCCAATATCTCAAGAAAATCTTTCGCAATCTCAGGGCCCTTGAGCGTGGTCAAGTGCCGCCCATCCATATAGACAGGCGCCTTGGGTGACTCTCCCGTACCCGGCAGAGAGATCCCAATGTCGGCATGTTTGGACTCACCCGGACCATTGACCACACACCCCATCACAGCCACCGTTAAATCCTCCACTCCCGGGTGACGCTCTCTCCAAACCACCAGTCTCTCCTTCACGTGCTGCTCGATTTCTTGAGCCAGCTCCTGAAAGAAGGTGCTGGTGGTTCTTCCACAACCGGGACAGGCACTCACCTGGGGAGAAAAGCTTCGAATCCTTAATGATTGGAGGATCTGTTGACAAATGACAACCTCCTTGCTTCGCTCCTCGCCAGGCTGAGGGGTCAGGCTGACTCGAATGGTGTCTCCAATGCCTTCCTGAAGCAAAATAGAGAGAGCGGAAACACTGACCACCACCCCCCGGGTTCCCATTCCAGCTTCCGTCAAGCCCAGATGAAGCGGGTACTCGCAGCGCGAAGCCAGAAGTTGATACACCTGAATGAGATCAGGAGCTGCTGACACCTTGGCGCTGAGAATGATTCGATCCTGGGCTAATCCGTATTCTTCTGCCAGAGCCGCTGATTCCAAGGCGCTCTGAATGATTGCATCAATCAGGACCTCATCAGACTCCTTGGGCTCGGGAAGCTTGGCGTTGGAGTCCATCAGCCGCGCCAATAACTTTTGATCCAGAGATCCCCAATTCACCCCGATTCGAACCGGCTTGTCATTTTCGAGGGCTACTTGGATCATCTGTTTAAAATTCTCATCGTGGTGCCGGCCCATTCCAACATTGCCGGGATTGATGCGGTACTTGCTCAGCTTACGGGCGCACTCAGGATAGCGTGTCAGGAGGATATGGCCATTGTAGTGAAAGTCTCCAATGATGGGGACTGGCACTCCCTCTCCCTCAAGACGATCGACAATCTCAGGGATGGCCTGGGCAGCTTGCTCCGTGTTCACTGTCACCCGAACCAGTTCTGATCCGGCTTCAAAGAGCTGGCGGGTTTGCTCCACGGTGGCATCTCTGTCAGCAGTGTCTGTATTGGTCATGGACTGGACCACAATGGGGTGGTCCGAACCGATGGGAATCTCTCCTACATGAACTGTGACGGTCTTCCGGCGCTGAATCATTGTCCTTATTCTACAATAGACATCCCTTGAAAACACGATCAGCAAGCCGGTGGGAGCGACTGCACTTTGTCATCCAAGCCATGATCTCTGATCATGAGCCCTGGAGCCCGGATTAGGCATAAGTTCTCTACTGCAGCAACAAAGTCATCCGCCCTGTCTGTGTTGC
>JAPUKI010000265.1 GCA_027295745.1 Acidobacteriota bacterium | reverse complement strand
CCATCACTTTCACCGGCAGGACTCGTCGGGCGCCAGCTGTGTGGAGTGCCACATGCCCGCCAGTACGTACATGGTGGTGGACCCTCGCCGCGATCACAGCTTCCGAATCCCTCGGCCGGATCTATCCCTGAAACTGGGTGCGCCCAACGCCTGTACCGGTTGTCACACAGACCGCTCCAACTCGTGGGCCGCTGAAGTCGTCATCGACTGGTACGGCTCGAACAGCGCTGATCAAGCTCACTTTGGAGAAGCCCTTCATGCTGGCCGCAACAGCTCGGCTGACGGTGAGAGGGCTTTGGCCCGACTGGCCGACAACCCCTCCATGCCTGGCATCGCTCGTGCAACCGCTCTAACTTTGTTGCCCGGGTATTCTCTGGGTCCGGAATCCCGGCAAGCTATTCAAAACGCCTTGAAGAGCAGCGATCCCTTGCTTCGCGCCTCGGGTCTCATTGCAGCGGAGGCTCTGGAGCCGCCTACTCGGCTGGGCTTGGCCCTTCCTCTGTTGAGCGATCCGATCCGGGCCGTGAGGCTGCAGGCAGCTCGGGTGCTGGCGTCCCTGCCCTCCGAGCTGTGGACTTCTCAGCAGCTCTCCCTGCGAGACTCGGTCCTGGACGAGTATCGGCAGGCTCAGCAGGTCAACGCCGACCGCCCCGAAGCTCACCTCAACCTGGGTGTGCTCCACCAACAGTTAGGGGAGCTGGAAGAAGCCGAACGGGCTTATCAGAGGGCCCTGAGCATGGTTCCCTCCTCGGTTCCCGTCCGGATCAATCTGGCAGACCTCTATCGGGAACAGAATCGAGACCTAGAAGGGGAAACACTCTTGCGGCAGGCACTCGTGATCAGTCCCGATGACGGAGATGTGTACCACTCCCTGGGGCTCCTTCTGGTACGCCAGAAGCGTTATCAAGAAGCCGTCGAATCCCTGACCCAGGCGGCCCGGTTGCGTCCTGACCGCTGGCGTTACAGTTACGTTCTTGCCATTGCCTTGCAAGAAACCGGCCAGGCAAACAGCGCACTGGAGACACTAAAACGGGCGCATGATCGGCATCCGGAAAATATTGAAGTGCTCATGCTTTTAACCACCCTGAGCCGCGATAACGGGAGGCTCGAGGAGGCCATCCTGTACGCCAACAAACTCATCGAAGGGGTACCGGACAACGCCATGTTCCGTCAGCTGCTGGCTCAGCTGGAGGCAGCGCAGCGGTAGCCGAAAAGAATCGTGGAGAAATTAGAAAACTCATGAGGGTGTTCCTGCAACTCGTTCTGGTTCAGCTAGCCCTATGGGGAACCTTCCACACCGGATTGGGGATGAGCACCACTGCAGGACAGGACACCGTCTCACCATCCAACCCCCAGGAGCAACTTTATGGCAAAACGGTGAAGGAAATTCGCATCAGCAACCTTCGCTATACCCAACGAGAGATCATTATCCGAGAGTTGGCCTCCCAGGTGGGAGAGCCGTATTTGAAGAATAGCGCTGAAGAGGATACCAAGCGACTCGATCGGTTGGGGATTTTCAGCGACGTCAAAATTGAGCCCATCGAAGAAAGGGATGGGGTGGTACTTGAGATTGAGGTCAAAGAGACCTTTCCGAATATACCCACACTTAGCATGGAGGTCAGCGACGAAAACGGACTCTCCATAGGACCGGGATTCAAGTCCATCAATCTCCGTGGTCGGGCCATCTCCTTCTCTGCCAGCGCCCGGTTTGGTGGTGCCACCACTCTTGGGGCCTCCCTTGAAAACCCCTGGTTTGCCGGGAATCACCTTTCCTACAGGCTGGAGTTTGACCAGCGAAACCGGACAAATGAAGTGGATAACTTTACTGAAGTTTCCACCGAGATCAATTTGCGTCTGGGCAGTTATCTGGGAGAATATGGCCGGATCGGCGGCCATTTCAACTTTCTGTCGCTTGGAAGCGACACTCCGGGAATAACCCTTTCCGCAAACGATCGAGACAACACTCCCTCCTTGGCCTTTTTTATCGGATACGACAGCCGGGATCTCTGGACCAGCCCCCACCAGGGATGGTGGAATGAGGTTGACGTGTCCAAGAACGGTGGCCTTCTGGGCGGGGACGGTGATTTCTGGAGGGTCCATTTCGATGTAAGAAGATTTCAGCCACTGGCGAGCCGGCACACGCTGGCCTTCTTTTCCCTCACCACCTTGCAGACAGGCACCGTAGGGTTAGAGATTCCCAGCTACCAGGATTTTCATTTAGGGGGAACCAACTCCATTCGGGGCTGGGGACTGGATTCCGCAAGAGGAAAGAACCAATCCATCAATACCCTCGAATACCGCTATGACCTGATGGTCCCGAGGGCATTCAGCATATTTGGCTTCACCATTTACTTCGGTGTACAGGCTGCCCTCTTTGGTGACCTGGGCATCGCCTGGGATGACAGCCAGGGAAACCGATGGCTGGACGGCTACGGTTTCGGGATTCGACTCCTGATTCCCTACGTGGATATGATTCGGTTCGATTTCGCCTTCGGCGAACCTGGAGCCGGCCTCACGAGGCAGTTTGGAATCGGGGAAAAAGCCGTCCAACAGCGGGACCGTATAAGATAGCCTGTCATCAAAGAATACCCTCTGCTAGAATCACCTGTAACATTACTCTAAGGTAAAGCTTTAAGGCACCTGTCAAGTTTGACAGTAGGGGAAATTGAACCAACGAGTTAACCTACTTTTCTGGCAATTTAAAATCCAACAAAATAGGAGGAGCCATCTATGAAAACACTGATCACAAGAGTTTTGACATCCATGGTTTTGATTTTGGCCGTGGCAGCTTCCTGGTCTCTGCTGGCCGCCTCTGCTCAGGAAGGCGAAGAAGAACGTAAGGAAGTCTTTACCATGGTCGCTGTTCCAACCAGCGGTTCCGCCAGAATTACGATTGATTTCACCATGCGGCTCAACGAGTTCACAACCGATCAGGAAGCCCTGGCATTGATCGAAGTCCTGAGGGAAGGGGGCACGGACGGTTTGCGCAGCACTCTGGAGAAGGTTCAAAAAGGCAAGCTGACTCCCAAGGGTCGGATCGGGGCGGACATTGCCGTGGTCCGGGTCAGAAAGACCGAAAAGGGTGAGCGCTTCATCGTCATTACCGCCCGAACCATACCGGGGCTGGAACTGTACGTGTCGGGGAGATCCAGGGATTACCCCTTCGGCTGGTTCGAGTTCGAAATTGACGA
>JAPUKI010000264.1 GCA_027295745.1 Acidobacteriota bacterium | reverse complement strand
TCATCGCGGTGGGACAGATCATGGGTCTTGGACCCACTGACTGTTTTGAGGAGGTGGCGCCCCAAGCGGTAGGAGGATAACCAAAAAAAGAGCCCGCCGAAGCGGGCCCAAAGCACAGTCCAATGCAACAGTACCAGTGTAAGACCTTTCAAATCAACTCAAACTCCACTTCTGAAGAAGAGAACTGGCTGGAAGAGAAGGAGAAAGAGGGGTATCGGTGCCTTCAACGCCATTGCCTAGAGTTCCGAGGCCCGAAGATAAGCCAGTTTGTCGTCGTTGTTATTGGACGACGGGTCTATGACGGAGCTGTCTACTGGGATTTTGCGGCGCTCCGACGGCTGGAGGACCTAATGTGTTTCGAGTGGTTTGTTTCAAAGGAAATTGAGCTACTCCTACTCAGAGCTTACTTGGATGCCTTGGAGCAACTCGCCAACTTCCGGCTGGGACAAGCGCCGGACCTTGAGGGTCATGATGACAAAGCATGAAGCCGGATCCACAGTCATTGACCAAGTGGCCGTGTTTCTGGAGCGGTTCGTGTTCTTGAAAAACAAATCCCTCTACCTGTTGATTGCCCTCTGGGTTGTGGCCACCTACCTTGTCGAAACATTTGACTACATAGCCTATATTTTCGCCTATTCGGCAAAGCCCCAAAGCGGCAAATCCAGATTGCTTGAGGTCCTTGACGAGCTGGTCCTCAACAGCAGCGGGGTGTTGATCTCACCTACCCCAGCCGTCCTTTTCCGAACAGCTCACCATAATACCCAACTGCTGGATGAGGTGGACACTTTGCAAAATGTGGATGACCTGCGAGGTATGTTGAATGCAGGCTTCCGAAAAGGGGGCACCGTGCCGCGCATGGAACAGGACGGGGATGGTGGCTTCAGGGTCGTGTATTTCCCTGTGTTCGGTCCACGAGCGATAGCCGGGATTGGTCGTAAGATTCTCAATCAGACCACACGAGACCGCACATTTTCCTTCGACATGGTGCGGCAGACCAAAGGAGAAAAGCGCGAGAAGTTTCGGTTGCGCAAGCTGGAATCCGAAATCACCACCCTCGTGGACGAAATCATCCTGTGGGTGTGCGAGCACGAACCTGAAGTGGCCAAATTGTATGGTCAAGACTTCTCATATCTCGAAAACTTCAGGGACCGCACCATCGACATTACTGAACCTCTTGCGGCAATCCTGGAGGCTGCCTACAAAGGTCATCCGCAGTTGGAGGAGAAACG
Organism: Acidobacteriota bacterium; assembly: GCA_027295745.1. Lineage (GTDB taxonomy): Bacteria > Acidobacteriota > UBA6911 > RPQK01 > JADFOI01 > JADFOI01. The sequence continues at coordinate 16,341 of JAPUKI010000264.1, read as the reverse complement.
CCAGACCTTCTTGGAGGCTATTGCGCTTACCCGCAATGATCAGCCGGAGGAGATAAAAGAACTCGGCATCATCCAGGAATTGGCAAGGCTGGCCGAGAAAGAAAATCCACTGGTCGGCAATTCCACAGAACTGGCTGAGATGTGTAGTAACTTGCTCGATAAGCCATCTGAGTACGACATTTCGCAAACGCTCCGGAAGTATGGCTTCCAAACCAAAAGCAAAAGAAAGGATGGAGTCCCAAAATACCGATATGTCCTTAACTATGAGGAACTTGCGGACCTTGTCACCCGTTACGGAGGAGGTAGTAGTTGAGTAACCTACTACACTTTAACTTATTGATAATAGTAGTAGTTACGCCCTTTGTAGTAAGTGTAGTAAGTAATATAAGAGGAGAGGGGCGGAAAGCGGTACAGGTCGAACTCTTCCTCTGTCAGGATAGCCTTTCCCCATACCCTCCGGAGAACCTACTACATCTACTACATCCTCTACCCAGAGGCCCGAACCCATGATCGGTAAGCCCGTAGCATTAATCCAAGTTCCCAACCAGCGGCTGTTCAGTCCTAAGGCAGCATCGCGTTATCTGGATGTGCATCCGCAAACGCTGAAGAAAATAACAGATGAAGGTCAGCTACAAGCTAAGTGGATGCGCAATAGAAAAGTTTACCTGCTGGAGGAACTTGACCGTTACATCGAGTCGCTTGAGGACTATAATCCATCCAGAGCGAGGCTAACCAATGGGAGTTAATGAGTGGCGGGATCGCCGGGGTAAACTGCGGATCTATGTCACGAAGCAATGGCCGGACGGATCCAGGTTCAAGAGAACCGCTCCAAATAAGACTACTGCCAACAATCTGCTCAAGAGGATTGATGAGTCCATTGTCATGGGCACCTGGCGAAAGCTCAAGGCCGAACTGGCCCGCGGATCCCGATTAGAGAAGAATCCGACACTGAGAGAGTTCTCCACCGAGTATTTGAAATACTGCCATGCCAAGAATCGCCGTCCTGATTTCAAGGAACAGGCCATGGTCAGTATTTCGAGAATTGTTGGTCATCTCCGTATCAAAGACTTTACCCGAGCCCATGGCTATCAGTTCTTGCAAAAGCGGTGCAAGGAAGTGAGTGCAGCAACGACGAACAGAGGAATTGCCGTAATCAAGAACATGCTGAGCTATGCGCTGGATCAAGGACTAATCGACATGCATCCACTACTGCGATTCTCGCTGCTCCCAGAACCCAAGAAGGCTCTGCGGGTGCTGGACTTGGAAGAAGAGAGAAGTCTGGTGAAAGCTGTGGCCCGGGAGGATTTAACCATTGGTGCTTACGTTGCTCTCCTGGGCGAAACGGCATTGCGAAAATCTGAGGGGTTGAGGTTGCAATGGTCACACATCAATCTGCGGGATAGGCTCTTGACGGTCGAGTGGCCGACAAAGAGCGGAAAAATCCGGCATGTTCCACTGACTCAATACGCTCTGGGGTGGCTGGCCCAGCTGGATCGGATCGTCGGTGTTCCCTCTGTCTTTTTGAAACCCGACAGGACGCCTTGGAGAAATCCCAAGGAAACCTTTGCGAAGGGAAGGAAATCAGCTGGCCTGGACTGGGTCGGCTTCCATGACTTGCGCCATTTCCGAGCTACACAATGGGTACGCCATGGCGTGGATCTTCGCACTGTGCAGGAATTACTCGGGCATGCGGATATTCAAACGACCATGCGCTATGCTCATTTCGCTCAATCTCACGCAATTCGATCCATACACGAAAGTGAGGAAATAGAGATCAGGCAGCTAAAAGATATACAGTGTTCCGAAAACGGGACGACAGGAGAATAAGGCTGTGGTAACGAGGGACTCAGGATTGTTGCAAGCTGTTGTTTTTATTGGTGCCGGAGGGGGGAGTCGAACCCCCACGAGAGTCACCCCTCGCCAGATTTTGAGTCTGGTGCGTCTGCCAATTCCGCCACTCCGGCAGGTGTGGTCTCGTGCTTTCGTGAATTCGTGCTTTTGTGAGTTCGTGACTTCGGGGGATCGCTCCTGCTGAAGCAGAAACTTACGACAGCGCGACTGCACGAAAGCACGAATTCACGAACTCAGTCGGGTTCTCTTCTGTTGGCCAGGGACCGGTAGTACTCTTCGACTCTCTGGCGAAACTCGGGCGGCACTTCATCTCCATCCACAAGCCTCAGCAGGTTCTCAACTTCCTCATCCAGGCTTCTGTTGATCTCCAATTCCAGCTGGCGAAAGCCATCGATAACCTGAGACTTGAGCCGTGCCAGTTCTTCCGCGTCAGTGAAGAGACGCTGGGCATCCAACAGACGCATTCTCCGGATCAAACTTGCCACGTCCCTTCCCAACTCGGGACGCCCCTCCATCAGGCCGCGTAAGTCCTCGGCATCCTGCAGGCGCTCTTGCCACTCCCGTCCCACCTGGCGAGGATCGACTCCGGTAGTGTTGGGATTCCTTCCCGCTTGACGAGAGACACCGGTTGGAGATTGACCGCCCTGGGCCGACTCTGAGCCCTGCTGTCCCGGCTGCTCTCCCGGTTGCTGCCCTTGCTGCTGCCCCTGCTGTTGCTCTTGATCCTGACTTTCCTGACTGTTACCCGAGGCGCGGTCTTCCAGTGACTCGAGATTTTCCACCAGGGACCCCACCTGACCCAGAGCGCGCTGCAATCGCTCCCGTGGAGTCTCTTCAGTGCCCGATCCCAGAGCTCTCTCGGCATCCCGAATCATGTTGGCCAATTGCTCCAGATCCCCCATGATTCCCCGCTCACGCTCATGGGCCATGTCTGTCCAGCCGCGTGCCAGAAGGTTGGTTCCGTCTTCCATCTTTTCCGGGATCCGTTGATCGCGTATGTCCAGTGCCGCTTGCTTGAGTTTGCGCGAGGCTGCAGTTTGGTTGGACTCCATTTTCCGAGCACCTTCATGGAGGTTTCCTTCCAGCTGTTGAAGATCTTCCTGCAGTTCGGCTTTGTCGCGCAGCACACTGCGGAGCTGCCGGATAGAGTTCTCGTCGAGCCTCCCCGAGCGGACGGCGTCGTTGAGATCCTCAATCTGATCCAGCACTTCCCTTTGCCCTTCTACCAGGCGTTGAGACTGCTCCTTGAGCTGCTCTAGATCGTCAGCGAGCTGCTCGCGGCGCTGTTGTCCTAGACCCTCCCGGGCCTCCTGAAGCCGCTCCAAGGCTTGCTGAGCACGCATCTGAGCCTCCTGGTTGTTCTCACCACTGGACTGGGCTCGACGCATATCGCGCACAGCCTGCCTCAAATTGCGGCTGATATTCTGCAGCTGGGGATCCTGCTGTTGCCGTGACAGGCGTTCCAGTTCGCGGGCTACCCGCTCTGCCTCTTCGATCAATTCCTGTTGAGACATATTGGAACCGGAGGATCCTTGCATGGCCTGCTGACGGTGTCGTTCCACAAGCTGCTCCTGGCGCCTGGCCAATTCCTTGAGTTTTTCCAGGGCCTCATCCAGGGCCTGCTCGCGATCGGACTCGCGATTCTGCTGCAGGGTCTCATACTGGTTCTTGGTCCTGTCCAGCTCGAGATCAACCAAGTCCGCCAGATCCTGGGCTGAAGCCCCTCCTCCGCCCCGGTTCTGGGAGAAAGCGACCTGGATTTCCTTAAAAAGAGCCTCGGCACGCAGTAGCTGCTGGAGCGATTTTTGCTCTTCCGGTAGAGCTTCCTTGGTCTCAAGCTGATTCAGATGGTGGTGTGCCGGTTCCATGTGAGTGATGGCCTCTTTCAAGTGGTCGGCCATCTTCTGAAAGCGGGGATCCGTCACTGCTGCGCTGCGGCGCTCCATCCGATCTATAACGGTTTCGACCTCCGACTGAAGCCGTTGTTGAACCAGAGCCAAAGTTTGGCTGTCCTCGTCAAACTCACTCTCGGAATAACGTTCGCGGTCTCGTTCCAGTTTGAAAGTGGCGGCGATGAGTTCCTTTTGCCGTTTCGAGAAGTCAATGTTCTCCCGCTGGCCGCCACCACCCCCGCCCCCACCTGACTGCTGAGATTGGTAATATTCCCGATCGAAAGGTTCGACTTCGAGAAAGTAGATGTCGGTGGCCGAGGAAGAAACTGCGTCTCGGGCCTCCGCGTAGTAGGAGATGAAATCTCCGGGCTGGAGATCAAACTCTTCCAGATAAAAAGTGTGGGAAGTCGAGAAGGAACTTGAGCCCTGGGGGTAATCCAAATGAGCTTCCTGCTCAGGGTCTCCATTCAGGGAAAAACGCAGCGCTAGCTCGGTTACTGCGTAGTCATCCTCAGCCTTGATCTGGGCGAAGATCTCCTCGATATTGGTCACTTTCTGATCGCGACCCGGGCGGGTAAAGCTCACAATGGGAGGTTGATCCTCGAGGGCCTGGATCAGATACTCATCAGAAGCCGGATTCCAAAAGTCCTCCTGGTCTTGAAAGTGGATCCGATAGTAGTCGTCTTCGCTGATCTCGAATACCCCACGCAGCTCCCGAGGTGACAGAAGCTCCAGGGAGACTTCTCCACCTCGTTCCAAGTTGATCTTCCCGCCCTGAACGGGCTGATCGGCTCGGATGAAAAGCTCAGCCTGGGTTCCCACCAGTGCCCGGATGTCACCATCATCTTCCATTGTCAGGTTTTCCAGACCGGTGTAGCCCGGGAATTGAAGTACCACTGTCAGGGCTTCAACACGGGGGATTTCTGAAACCTCAAGGGTGTAGGTTTCCGATTGGATTCCGTCGGCGAGGACGTAGTAGTCGACGGGATCCCGAATATCAAAAAAGATAAAAACAAAATCCCCTCCCTGGGGATCTGGCCGCATGGTGGTCTCTTCCCATTGGGGTTGATTCTCATAGCGGACCATCAGCCGCGCTGTCTCTGAATCGAAGCCCTTCAGGCTGGCTCGAATTTCCTGGTCGGAACGTTTTCCCACTGTGACGTTGCCCGGAGTCACCTCAATGGAATAGATGGGAGCTTGCGAATCATCATACCAGAGCAATAATTTGTTCAGGCTGTAAGGATAAACCTCGGGACCCTTGAGAAAGACGAAAGTAAAGATGGCCAGAGAAGAAAATAAAGCCACCAGGGAGACAAGGCTCCTTTGCCGGTAATAGAGTCCAGGTTGGGAGATTTTAGCCAGTTGCTTGCGCGCGTCGCCTCGAATCAGTCTTTGAAGCTCCGGATGGACCTGAGAAGCGGTGTTCTTGATTTCAACGGCAGTCGACACTCGTTCTTCCAGTTGTGGATACCGTTCCTCCAGAAAACGAGCGACCTGTCCTTTTGAAGGTGAGTACCAGAGAGGACGCAAAATGTAGTAGCCGAACAACAACAGCGAGCCCAAGATCCCAACCAAACGGCTCCACCACAGTGCCCCATCAGAGAAGTTATAGCGGGCCATAAGAAAAGTGGAAAGGAAGGAACCCAACAGGAGAAAGGCGATCAGGATGGCGGCTCCCTTGACGAGACGCTCCAGTTGGAGCTTTCTCCTGGCCCGGCCAATGGTCTGTGTGATGCTGTTGTTCATAGTCTCTCTACCTTCCATATTACTATTTTCTCTCTACTTCTCACAATCAGGATTCCTGTTGCACACCACTTGCTGGGCGGATCCGGTTGGCCACCAGCCACTCAGCCATGAAGACCGCCACGCCCACCAGCAGGAAAAGCCACCACAGTGACTGCTGTCGGTCCGTCTCCCGTACCGATTGCTCCAGGCTGATTTCAGTTTCCACGCGCGCTTCACGGGGAACGAAAACCGCCTGAAATTCCTCCACTGCCACAGCACTCAGGTCAGACTCCTCGGGTGGAGTATTCACGGCAACCCAGTCGGTCCCTTTGTTACTCCGTATTTCGTAGTGCCCCGGCATCTTTAACTGAATAAAGCCGGGCTTTTCATCGCTCAGCCCCAGGACCCGTTGACCTCGTGGATCGATCAAGTTCCAGGCTCCTGAGGTTCCCTCAGAAGAGTCATTGAGTGAGTCTTCCACGGACAAAACTTGATTGATCTGAAGTGCTGCCGGGGTTGTCTGCCAGCGGCCTGCATATTGTGCCATGCGGTACCAGAATGGAACATAAGCACTGCGTAGTGGAAAATCTGTCCAGATCGGATCCAGCGAAGAAGCAAAGACCAATACCCGGCCTTTTCCAACTGATTGTTCAACCAGAGCCGGATCCCCTTCGCTAAAGCGAGCCAAAACCGTGGCATCCTGTTTTGGCAGGAGTTGCCAATAGCTGTAGAACTGGGTGCTGGCAATGGCTGTCTTGTGCACATCCTGGAAAATCCAGAAGATGGGATGCTCCCAGTTGACTTGGGTGATGGAGGTAAAAGGTTTGGTTTGGCTGCGAACAAAGTTCCGCTCCAGCAATTCCACAGGAAGCAGTTCGGCCCATTGGCGATTGTAAGCCTCTCCCAGAACACTGTTGCTGAGGACCACGATCAGACCTCCCCCGCTTTCAACGTAGGACTGCAGCCGGGAGAGGTTGGGCGGTTGGCGCAGGTCATTGAGCACCACCAGAGGAGTGTCTGAGGCATTGATTTCGCTGGGGCCGGGTGAAACAGACAGCTCCACGGCAAATGGCAGGTTCTCGCCAGCGGAAAGAGCACTCTCAAGATAAAATGCCGAGGAGGTGTCTTTATCCTGAAGAACCAGGATGCGGCGAGGTTCTTGTTTTTCCACCACAAAGTAATAATCGTTGTCGGCAGGCAGCTCATCGGTAGGTTCGATGACGATTTTTCCCCGCGAGACGCCCTCCTCCAGATCGAAGGGTTTAAAGGTCACATTCACTGCACCTTCGCTGCCCATTTTAAAGGTGGCTCGATCGATCAGATTACCTTCCACAAAAAGCTGTGCTTCGCCCTCTATGGGCTGCTCGGGATTACCTCTCAGGCGAGCCAGGATCACATGGGGGTACTGGTTTGTAAAAACTTCCCTCTCCACGCGGACCTCCTCAACGAAGAGATTCGGAATCTCACGGCCCACATTCTCGATCTCAACAGAAACATCAACCGGGACTCTCCAGCCTGCTGCAGCTGCCATTCCGGCATGCTGTAAATCTGTGATCAGGTAAATTTCCTTCTTGATGTTTCGGGCCTCGTCGAGCTGATCCACTGCAACTCGCAGGGCTTCCACGTAGGAGGTCGCTTCAAAGGAGGGTTGGGTACGCCCTAAAATTTCTCGCAGCTGCTGGGGAGATTCCTCCCACTGGGAAAGGACCTCAGCTGATTCACCAAACTGGACAATCAACGCCTCGTCGGCCTGGCTCAGAGATTGAATCTTTTCCTCAGCCGCCTGCAGCGCAGCATCCCAAATGGGCTGGGGCGTCATGCTGAGAGAGTGATCGATGAGAATCACAACAGAGCGGGCCAGCAGAGGATTAACCTGATTCAGCCACATTCCAGTGACCACCGGTCGCCCAAAGGCCAAAACTAAAAGGAGAATGCCGAGACAGCGCAGGAAGAGCAAAAAAAGGTGAGTCAGACGTCGCCGCCGCAGCTCCTTGAAGGGAATCTTGCGTATGAACATGAGGGAGGCAAAAGGAGTGCGCTTGGTCTTCTCCCGGTGAACCAGATGTAAGAAGATGGGGACCCCCACCGCCAGTGCACCGATCAAAAACAGTGGAGTTAAAAACAGCATAACGCTCAGTACCGTTTCTCCCGGACTGACAGGTATCGATGCAGTGCCTGGTCCAGGGGTTTCTCCGTGTTCAAAAGCTCGTAATCAATGTGAATATTGCGACATTCTTTTCGCAGCCCTTCGATATGCTCTTTGAGCAGATCGAAGTAAGCGGTGCGAGAGTGTTCCGGCACATAGGACAGATGTTCCTGAGTTTCCATGTCCTCTAAAGTGGAAATTTCCTCAAACGGCATTTCCAATTCTACCGGGTCAAGCACATGAAAGAGAATGAGATCATTTCCGCGAGCGTGAAAAAAACGCAGGGTTTTAGTAATCTTTGCGAGTTCCTGATAAAAATCGCTGATCAAAACCACCAACGCCCTTCTTCGGATCAGGTGGACAAGTTTTTCAATGGCACCGCTGATGTCCGTTAGTCCGGTCAACTGGAGACCCTCCAGGTGACTCAAAACAGTAAAAAAGTGCCCTCGCCTCGTGCGTGGCGGAACTTGGTTGACCACATCCCGGTCGAATGAAATCAGGCCCGCTGCATCTTTTTGTCGCATGGCAAGGTAGGCCAGCGAGGCAGCCAGGTAGCGGGCATAGTCGAACTTGGACACCTTTTGACTGCTGAAGCCCATGCTCTTGCTGACATCAAGCAAGATGTACAGCTGAGTGTTGGTGTCCCCCTCGTACTTTTTGACGTACAAGCGGTCAGTTCTGCCATAAACCATCCAGTCCACTCGTCGAGGGTCGTCACCCGGTGCGTATTCTCTATATTCGGCAAAGTCCAGACTAAAGCCATGGTAAGGGGAGTGATGCAAGCCGGTCAGGAATCCCTCCACTACGGTTTTGGCGACCAGCTCAAGGTCTCTGATGCGAGACAGCACGTGGGGATCGATAAATCTGTTTGAACTTGAAGTCCTGGTCATCTCAAAGTCCCGATTGGGGGGGCGGAACGGCTTTCAGCAATCGTTCGATGATGTCGTCTGGCTGGATTCCCTCCGATTCGGCATGAAAGTTGGTCAGGATGCGATGGCGCAGCACGGGCTTGGCCAGGGCTCGGATGTCCTCAGTGGAAACGGTGAAGCGTTTCTTCAGAAGAGCTCGCGCTTTTCCTCCCAAGACCATGTATTGAGAGGCGCGCAGACTGGCTCCGTATCTCACCCACTCGTTGACGAAATCATGCTGAGAACCATCGCCGGGGCGAGTGGCGCCCGTGAGTTGAACCGCGTATCTCACGATCTCTTCATTGGCTGGAATCTTTTTTACAAGTTCCTGATAGCGCAAAATTTCTTCGCCCGATACCACCTGGGCAATCCCCTCTGGCGGTTCACCCGTGGTCCTCTTCACAACTTCCACCTCCTCCTCAGCGGGGAGATAGTCAATCATGATGTTGAACATGAACCGGTCGAGTTGGGCTTCAGGGAGTGGATATGTTCCCTCCAGTTCAAGGGGGTTCTGAGTGGCCAGGACGAAGAAGGGAGGGTCCAATTTGTAGGTGATTCCCCGAGTGGTGACTTCTCGTTCCTGCATCGCTTCCAGCAAAGCTGCCTGAGTCTTGGGAGGTGTACGATTGATCTCATCGGCCAGAACAACGTTGGCAAAAATAGGACCAGGGATAAATTCCAAGCGGCGGCGACCCGTAGCCGGGTCTTCTTCGATGATCTCGGTCCCGGTAATGTCGGTGGGCATGAGGTCAGGAGTGAATTGAATGCGCTTGAAGGTCAGCCCCAGTGTTTGCGCTACACTGTGCACCAGGAGCGTCTTGGCCAGTCCTGGAAGTCCCGTAATGAGACAATGTCCACCCACATAAAGTGAGATCAATAGCTGTTCGATCACTTCGTTTTGAGCAACGATGACCTTTCGCAGTTCGTGAAGGATCTTCTTCTGCGAATCCTGCATCTCCTCGACCAGTTCCTGTAGGCCACTTTCTTCAGCTTGAGTTACCTCTTCCATTTTTTTCTCTTTCTCTCTTTCTTTCTGTCTTTCTCTCTACCCACTCAGCACGCTTTGTGCGCTTAGTGGGTGAGTCCATAAATGATGTAGTTCACTCCAAATTTGAAAGCTTCATTGGACAGGCTCACGGGAGTAAATGACTCGTCTGCCCACTCCCAGTAGTCCCCGATGTCGTTATTGTAGTTCGCCACAGCCAGAAGCCGCTTCTGGTCATCGAACATGCCGTAGAACTTGGGCTTGCCCGGGACATTGTAAGGCGGAATCATGTCCAGTGTCTCGATGTCGTAGAAGCAGTGAAAGATGGGATCATCCAGTGTAAGCTCTTGAAAGCTTCGCTCGGGAAGGACCTTCTTCATGGCTGTGGTCAGGTTTTTCCATTCCTGGGTGCCTCGAAAATCGTCAAAAATCATAAAGCCTCCTCGAGAGAGGTATTCCCGAAGGTTGGCAGCTTCCTCGTCCGTGATGTTCCAGTACCCGGGCTCACTGACATAGAGACTGGGGTAATTCATGATCTCAGGATCGTCAAGATCCAGGATCAGATAGGAGTCAGGCGTTGTTTGTACGGATGTGACTTCCAGCAGAATTTTCAAAAAATTCTTTTCTGCGCGGGGGTAATCATGCATCCAGGGAGGGGGGCCGAAACGCCCCATCCCCAGAATATCCACATAACCGTTGTAACGAATACGAACGAATTGAAAGAGGTTGACATCGCCCGGGTCTCTGGCAGGATCCACTTCGTCCACACTCAGGACGGGCACCAGTGCAATCGAGAGGATCAGGAGAGCCAGCGCCCAGCCGAATATTCGTTTCATCTTCGAACCAGTTGCAAGAGTAGCTTTTGGGCCTCCTGGTAGGCCGGTGCAATCTCCAAGGATAACAGCACGTGATGGCGGGCGCCCTGCCGGTCTTCCGATTGAAAGAGAGCCTGGGCCAGTTTATAGTGGGCCGCCGCCGCGTCAACAGGACTGAGACTTAAAAACACCGTAAACTCCCGCACCGCCTTTTCCACCTCACTGGTCTGTAGATAGAGATCTCCCAGCCTTTGATGGGTTTCAGGTTGAAATGGATCCACATACATGACTTCTTCCAGGTACTTTGCTGCCTCCTGCGGTCTATTTCTGTCGGAAAGCAGACTCGCCACTTGGTGAGCATTCTCAGTGAACAGAGGCGCTGCCCGCCACCAGCGCTGACGTATTGCAAGAGCCTTGTCCATCTGGCCCGTCTCTTCATAGATTTCCGAGAGCAGCTGATAAGGACTTCCTCTTCCTGCCAGAGTGGGGAATATCTCCAGCGCCTTTTCAAAATAAGGAATCGCCTCCTGGAGGCGACCTGCAGAGTTCAGTCTGGCTCCCAGGCGAAGATTGAGGAAATAATTGTCAGGAGAAGCTTGCCAGGCGCTCAGCAAGGTGTCCAAATCGTGTTCTAAAGCTTCTTCTGAACCTTCCTCGCCTTCCAACTCCTCTGCGCCTTCACCGAGAAGCAGGTTCACATAGGAGAACTCTTCGGGAGCCTTAAGCGGTTCCATGAGCGGTTTCAGAGTTTCATCCATTTCTTGGCGAAACTGCCGATCAATTTCTTCCACCGAGGTACCCAGAACTTGTTGGAAAACTTCTTCCGTGGAGAGTTCTTCTCCAAAGGCGACCAGCATGGCTGTGATGGCCTCAAATCCATAGCGTGAAGCCAGAAACTCGCAGATCCATCCAGCCTGGAAGTAAGCTATGGTCAGGTGTTGGCCAGATTTGGGGCGCTCAAATCCGGAGTTCAGTTCTGCCAGGGGGAGTAGATCGTCGTTCTGGTAAGCTCTCACAAAGCCAATGTTGAGATAGTCTCCCCATCCTTCACCTGCCTGGCGCTCCTCCATCATTGAGAGTCCCTCTGTGAACCATCTTGGAACTCTGTCATGGCTCAGGGAGAGAGTGACCACATGTGCGAGTTCATGCCAGAGCGTTGAGCCCCAATGGAATTCTCCCTTGGGCCGCGCTGAGGGAGAATCCATAGCCACGACTCGTCCAAAGGTAGCACCCAGTGCTCCCAGGCCTGGGAGTCCCATTGTTCGAACTGCAAAGTCTTCGTGGTCGGGATACATTTCAAAGACGTACTTGTCCCGGATCTGGTGATTATATCTCTGCTCCAAAGTTCTCAAGCTTCTCTCCGCTAGCTCCTCCACGTAAGGTCTGAGGGCAGCGGCCTCCTTTTCATGCAACTTGAATCTGAAATGTGGAGTTTCGAACCGGACAAAGGAATCTAAGCTATCCAGCAGTCTGAGTGTATTGACCGTCCAGATGTTAAAGGGATCGTTGGTGTAAGCCTCTTCCAGGACTCGCGTGCCCTCTTCCTCCTGGCCCAAGCGAAGCAGATTGAGACCCAGGGCCGCGCGGGCGGATTCCTGTCGGGGGTTTCGCTCCAGTGCTTCCCGATAAAACTCGGTCGCCTTCTCAATGCGCCGGTTGGTGATGGCCAGATCCCCGAGTGTTTCAAAAAGATCGCCATTATTTGGATTGATCTCGAGAACTTGTTGTTGGAGCTTTTGAAATTCTTCGCTCTCTCCCCGGAAATAGAGGTAAGCACACTTGAGCTCCAACAGAGGGAGATAGAGTTCGTTGATCTCGAGTCCCTTTTCGATCGAGTCACGGGCACCTTGCCAGTCCTTATCTCCGATAGCGAGCGAAGCTTTCAAGGCCAAGGCTTCTAGATTTTGGGAGTTCAGCTCAAGCGCCTTGGTAAGGCCCTCGCCACTGCCCGGCTTAAACTGGCCTTCGAAAGCCTGTGCCACTCCCACATAGGCGGCATCAACTCCCCAACGAGAGTATCCTGAAGAGGGCTGGCCGGCTTGGATTCCGTCTTGAAAGATCGATTCGGCTTCACTCGAATTATACTTGGTCAGGTAGAGGTTGCCCCAGTCGACAAACAGCGAGACAGAAACGGGTTGGATCGCTGCAGCTTCCATGAAGAGTTGGTTGGCATCTTGCCACAAGGCGAGCTGTCCTGACGCATAAGCAGCCTGAGCGATCTCCTGGGAAGTGCTTAGCTGACCTGATTGGTAGAGGCCCAGAAGCCTTCGCGCGTAAATGTCCGCTTCACCTCTTCTTCCTTCGCGGGTCGTGAGCTCCACCAGAAGCCGCAAAACAAAGGGATCCAAATCGGAGGCACTTTTCAACTGCTCTTCTGCCTGGCTGTAGCGACCCCGCTGCATCAATTGCTGGACCTCGTTCAAGAGTTCGACGGGCGCTCGATCCGATGCAGAACTCGCCTGGTAGGCAAGGGCAGTCGAGAGAGTGAAGAGGAGAAAGACCAGCCGTTTCACGGTCCATCCTCCAACTGTTCAATGCTTTCATTGAGGATGGCCAGTTTCACCAAAAGCTCTTCCAGGAGGCGGTAATAGTCGTCTTCTGGAAGCTGGTTTTTGCGAAACTTCAAGTCCTCGATTTCACGCTCGATCTCCACCTTTAGCGAAGCCAACTGTGCAGCTTCTGCGCTGCCGTACATTCGCTCGACGGATGGGGTGAGGTAGGCCATGGAGGCAAGAAGAGTGCCCTGGCTGCTTGGATCTCTCTCCAGGATGTTGTCCTTGTCCAGGCGAACCTGGCCGTGGTCTTCCAACATGGAGTGTTCCGTTTGAATACGTCCCTTGTCTTCAAACCAGGCAGCCACCTTCTTATGGCTGAAGAGAAACGCTTCCAACAGTGACACCTTGTCATCTTTATCCATGTCGGCCTCCTCAGAGGTGACGGCTTCCAGAAAGAAGGACATGAAGAGGGGAGGTTGTCTTTCTAATTCATTTTTTGTGGCAGTGACGATCACCCTATTCTCTTGACCCAACTGGGAGGCGAGGATACCGCTGGCGCTGGTGGCAGCGATCAGGAAAGTTCTCACGCTCCCCAGGGCGTCGAGAAAGGTTTTGATCTCCTCGTCAGTCAAATCGGGTCCGGAGATATTGAACTTGTAGTGTCGGTTATCGTGGCTGGCGTGCCCAATCAGGAACAGCCACACCTCCCCTGAAGGTGGAGATGAGGAGACTTGATCAAAGAGTTGGAGTATGTCGCTCTTTTTCTGTTGTCGGGCATCGATGCGATAAACGATGCTCTCGAGTTCATCCCTGAAGAGCGCCTCTGTTTGACGAGCCCAGTTGAGAAAGTTCTCCTCATACTCGGGCATCCCCCCCAACCCGGTGATGATAATACATACCTTCTCACCCTGTGCGAACGCACAGGGTGAGAAGAGAGAGAAAGAGAGAAGGAGAGAAAGAGAGAAGAAGAAAGCGTGCCCAACACAAGTCATTCTCTGTTCTTCTCTTCCTCTCTTCACTGTCTTCTCTCTCTTTCTCTCTACGCGCTAAATCAGTCCCCGTCGCTTGCGAAGTATCCACTCACCAAAAAGCAAGCCCATGAGCAATAGGAAATTGAATGGCATATCCCAGAGATCGAGCACTTCGACTATGGATGTTTGAGATTGCGTATAGAGAATTTCTTCCGGTAACCTTTCCACATCGGACACCGTGTAATAGTTTCCACCCGTTTCCTGTGCCAGCTTCTCCAGAAAGTCCCTTTTCTGGAATGCCTCAAAATATTCCCGTGTCCCGGTGGAGGTCAGAAAGGAGGTCTTGGCCCGCGGAGGGTTCTCGTCTTCGGCAAAGGCACTGGACTCAGCCTCAATTTCAACCACATAGAAACCGTCTTCATGAGGCGCCAACTGACCCCGATAGACTCCATCGTCACGAGCGTCCCACTGAAGGGGCAGCTTGAATGTCTCTCCGGAGGGAGAGGTAATAGTGGCCTCAACCCGAGCGTCATTGATTCGATTGAAAGCCTTGTCATGCACCTCGGCTCGAATATCGACCAGCTCGTTTTGTGAGTAGACCTCGCGCTTTGTTTCAAGGGTGATGGGATCCTTTGCAGAATTGACCAACCAGCGCAGGATCTGTCTCCAAAAGATCTCGTGTTTTTGATCCTCGTGATCTTCAAGCATCTGCCAGCGCCAGCTGCTGCCGGTCAGAAGGGCTAAGGTGTGGCCGCGCCCGTATCGTTGAAAAACGACCAACGGATCGTCCGGCTGGTTGGAATCCAGACTCGAGGATTTATCCAGTCGGGCCAGAACCGTGGCCCCCGATTTGATCTCTCGTACGACATTCCAATCCGTCAACACCGGAACATCATCCCACTCCGAAACGCTCGGGTCTTCTGCCAGCGAAAGCTGGAGTGCGGGATGCTGCCGGCCCTGGTCTGTCAATCGCAGCCTGCTTTCTCCCTGGACATACAGCGACTCAGAGTCGACAGAATCTTCATCGCTGTCCTGCAGCCAGACTGGGAGTATTTCCTCAATGGGAGTATTCTGATATCGACCGGCACCGAAGGAAGCACTGCCCCCTAACATCATGAACCCGCCCCCTCGCTTCCCCACAAAATCACGTACCATTTCCATCTGCTGGTAGGTAAAGAACGAGGACTCAACACTCCCAAAGATGATGCCCTGATACTCGAAGAGCTCTTCTCTTTCAGCGGGAAAGCCGGCTGCCAAGGTGGTCTCTTCTTCTATTCCCTGACGGTAAAATTTGTTCAGAGCTGTGCGCAGCAATGTTACCAGGTGAACATTTTTGTCTTCGCTCATAGAACGGCGGATAAATTTATATTCCCAGCGCGGATGTCCTTCGACATAGAGAACCCGGGCAGCCAGGTTTTTGACCTCAATAATGGTGGTTCGAGAGTTGTTCTCCTCGATTTCTTCGCCTTCCAGTGGCTCCAGGGAGAAGGTATAACTCCTTATTCCCTCAGACTTAGGTATGATCTTCACGTCAACGGTAAAGGTCTCGGAGTCTCGCGGAAAGTGGATTTCCTGTGTCTTTACCAGGGAGTTTCCCTCTCGAACTTCCAGCCGTCCGCGACTCCCACCGAAGCCGTTGTGCCGGAAAGTCACACGTGCAACTGAAATGGTCTCGGGTATGGAAACCCGGGGTGCACTCACGTGAGTGATCTCCACGTCCTGCTTCAGTGACTCGGGACCGAGACCGATGGTGTGAACGGGAATCTGGCGAACCTTCAATTCAGCGAGAACTTCCTGGAAGTCTCGGTAGCTGTTGTCGGAGCCATCTGTGAAAAGGAGAATTCCGGCCAGGGGTAAATTCTTTGTCTCCGCCAATACCCCTTCCAATCCACTGACGATGTTGGTTTGGTCTCCCTGCCAATCCAGATCGAGAGACTCTTCGACTCTCTGAACCCGTGAGTCAAAACGGAAAAGTCGAACATAGAATCTCTCATCCAGTGCCTTCTGGAAGTCTGATTCCCCATTGAACAGCTCCAGCGCCGTCTGACCTCTTGGTTGGTTCATCTCGGTGGGAAGACCCATACTCCGAGAATTATCGACCAAAACAGCCAGCAAGTTCTCTTGGGGAACCAGCCTCGAGAGGACCAGACTCGGCCTCATGGTCAAGAGGAAGAGAAGGAGGAAGAAGCTGCAGCGAAGGGTCAAGAGTGTCCAGCCCGACTTTCCCTTGAGATAGAGCAACCTGTGGCGATAGACCAGGAAAAGCAGGACCGAAAGAGCAAGGATCATTAGGCCAACTATCCAGTAGCTGAAGCCCCACTGGAAGGTGAACTCTCCTCTTTGAAAAAAGAAAGGTCGGTATTTAAAGAGGAAGGTGAATAGACTTTCCATGGTTGATCCTGGCTACTTGGTTGGACGCCAATGTCCCTTCATCATATCAGGATTTTCGGAAAAGATAGAACCGAATCGAGCAGGGAAATGTATAAGATGCGACGAAAAAGGGGGAAGAGCCATTTTTTCCCGGTTTCTCCCTCGTCCGGGAAATGTAGGGAC